>JBFIGS010000231.1:0-4270 GCA_041602195.1 Sediminicola sp.
CATGAACTCCAATATGTACGGCATTTAATTTTTCGGCGCAGTACACACCAATTTTTTGAAGTATATCTGTTTGTTCATTCAAATAATTTTCTAGGTCCTGGTAACTTTTGTATGCTTCCTTGGCAGCTATTTGTACAGGAGTTGGAGCACATGAATAGGTTTCCGAACCTATGCCAATCAAGGCCTGTTTAAATTCTTTTTCAATGCCGTCATATAAAAATACTGCACCCAGCCTCCAGCCTCCGGCACCGCACCATTTGGACAAACCTGTGGTGGTGATGGTTCTTTCGGGATAATAGTTGGAAAAAGATTTATGGGTTTTATCAAAAGTAAGAAGGCCATAAATTTCATCAGAAATGACCAAAATATTATGGGCTTTAGCTACTACCGCTATTTCTTGTAATTCAGATGGGGAATAGGTAAGACCATCTGGATTCCCAGGATAGTTTAATATCATGATAGTGGCTAGGTACTTCTTATTTTTTATCGCCTCTTCAATGTTCTTGGGATTTATTCGCCATCGTTCTTCAAAGGAAGTGTTCACTTTAATCAAATGATGTCCCGCCAATAGAGCTTGAGGGGCATAGGACACCCAAGAAGGCACAGGAATAAGAACATCGGCCTTTTCAAAGGCAAGCATTATAGTATAAAGTAATATTTTTGATCCTGGAGCCACCAATATATTATCTGGGTCAACCTTTAAACCATTATGTGCCAAGTGAAAGGCAGACATCAATTTTCTCAGATCCAAATCCCCTTGTACAGAGGAATATTCTTTGCGATGTGCAGACTCTTTTAGGGCATTGATTACCTTGGGCGGTGGGAGAAAAGGTGACTGACCAAAACCAAATTTGATAATTTCCTTATTTTGGGCCTCCAAGGCCTTTGCCTGGGTGTTTATCAATAAGGTTTGTGACTCTTCTACCTTTCTATACATCTTTCGATTCTTTGGAGTTATTATCGCCTGTATAAATGAATGTTATGAATTATTGACAGCTACTTTTCTAAGATAAGACATTGTATGGGTTTTAACAGCTTAAAAGACAATGTAGCCAGTGGTTATAAGTTATTAAATTGGAATTAAAGGAAAGTTAATCGCCCGCTGTTTATATTATGCCAAGCATTTTGCTTTATTTTGTCATCGTATTGCTTCATATCCATTTATTTTTAGGACCACAAAACAATTAAACGAACTATATACCAGAAAATCAGGCGTTAATCCATGTTTTATTTCATCATAGATATTTTAGGTACCATCGCCTTCGCTATTTCTGGCGTATTGGTGGCCATTGATAAGAAGTTGGATCTGTTTGGGGTTTTCATCATTGCCTTTGTAACTTCTGTTGGAGGAGGTACCCTTAGGGACCTTTTAATTGGGAATACCCCGGTTTTATGGTTGAGGGATCCGGTGTACCTCTATACTATTTTTGGTACAGTTGTCTTTGCCGTTGTCTTTAGGGCACGCTTAAAATATATTCGAAAATCACTTTTTTTATTCGATACCATTGGGATAGGTCTTTATACCATGGTGGGTATAGAAAGAGGGATTTCTGTTGGATTGTCCTCTATTATGTGCATCGGATTGGGAACTATTACCGCCTGCTTTGGAGGGGTGATCAGGGATATTCTTTGCAATGAGATACCGGTAATCTTTAGAAGGGAAATTTATGCCACGGCCTGTATTTTTGGGGGAGTAGGATATTTTTTGTTGAGGCGACTGCCGTTTGACGATGCCTATGCTTATATGGCAGGTATTATTATTGTAATCGGGATCCGATTAGTAGCTGTCCGTTTTAAGATCGCCCTACCAAGTATCTATAAGACTACTTAACAACTTCAGCATTAAGGATATAAATGTTTTGTAGGGGCCAATCACCTTGACCTACAGGTTGACTGTTTATTTTATCCACCACATCCATCCCTGCTATGACTTTTCCAAAAGGAGTATAATCCCCGTCTAAGTGGTAGGAACCTGGTTTGGTCACTACAATAAAAAATTCGAATGGAGACGCCAACATATGCGGATTATCTATTTCACTACTCGGCATGGATACGGTTCCACGGTGGTGTTTGTGTCCTTTTCTGGTGTCTGGAGGCAATAAGTACCTTCCAATTTGGCCCCTTTTTCTGCCAGTTTCAACATTATCGGCATTGCCACCTTGGATGATGAAATTTTTTACGATCCTATGGAAGAAAGTGTCGTTAAAATATCCTTTTTTGGTCAGGTAAATGAAGTTTGCTTTATGGTAGGGCACATTATCGAAAAGTTCAATGGTGATGTCGCCAAAATTAGTGGACAATTTAACGGTGTCCTCGTTAAGTGTCTTGTTGTAGTTAAAAAAGAATTCTATGGCGTTCTCCTCTGTAAGAACAAATTCCTCTTCCTCCTCTTCAATTTTCTCTAATTCAGCAACAGTATCGGTAACAATGGTTTTTTGAGGTTGTTCTGGTACTTTTTTTGCATTGGTCGTATCTTTGCAAGAAGCTAAAAGAAATAATGGTACTATTGTATAGAATGTGAATGTTTTAAGTGTCATGGATTTTAATGATTTTTCTCAACGTATCTCAAAAATAAAAAATCTCCCACTTCCGGGAACGGAATCCCATTATAAAATGGCACCGTTGGAGCGGATCAATTCCCTGCAATCTATAGAATTAAAAAGAAAAAATGCCAAAAAAGCGGCGGTAATGGCTCTTTTCTATCCCAACCAAAGTTCTGGCACCAATTTTCTGCTAATTTTAAGAAAATCGTATAAAGGTGTCCATTCCAATCAAATTGGCTTTCCTGGAGGCAAGGTAGAAAAAGACGATAAGGATCTTTTGCACACTGCCTTAAGGGAAACCTATGAAGAAGTGGGGGTAGCTCCGAAGAAGGTACAGGTCATTCGTTCTTTGACGGAACTGTATATCCCTCCAAGTAATTTTGTTGTGCATCCTTATGTAGGATTATATCCTGAGGTCACTCCTTTTAAAATCCAAGAAAGTGAAGTTGAGGCTTTGGTGGAGGTTTCTTTAGATGAATTCATGGATGATAGGACCATCATTTATCAAAAATTGACCACCTCCTATGCACAGAATATTGACGTACCTGCCTTTAAATTAAACGGTTACACGGTCTGGGGGGCAACGGCCATGATGTTGAGTGAAGTTAAAGAGCTATTTAAACAGGTACTATAATGCCTTATTTTGTAATTTTGAATTTCTAACCACTGACTATGACCCTTTTTAAAAGAAACCCTTTCGGACATATTTTATTTTTAAAGAAATGGCTAATACGCATCATGGCGGTTATTACGCACCAGAGGTACAAGAAATTTAACAAGTTGGAAATTGAGGGTTCTGAGATTATAAGGAGCCTTCCAGAGCGCAATGTGCTTTTTGTGAGCAATCATCAAACCTATTTTGCGGATGTGGTGGCCATGTTCCATGTTTTCAATGCAAGCTTAAGCGGTAGGGAGAACACTATTAAGAACATTGGATATATCTGGCAGCCAAAATTGAACATGTACTATATTGCGGCTGCAGAAACAATGAAGAAAAGCCTACTTACCAAAATTTTTGCCTATGCCGGTTCCATAAGTATAGAACGTACTTGGAGGGCAGAAGGTAAAGATGTGAAAAGGCAGGTGAAAATGAGTGATATTTCCAATATTGGGGTTGCCTTGAACGACGGCTGGGTCATTACCTTTCCACAGGGAACCACTACGCCATGGAAACCGTTGCGCAAGGGTACCGCGCATATTATTAAAAAATACAGGCCCATTGTTGTCCCAGTGGTAATAGATGGTTTTAGACGTTCTTTTGATAAAAAGGGATTGCGCGTAAAGAAAAAGGGAATTCTTCAGTCCATTGTGATCAAAGAGCCTTTGGAAATTGATTATGAAAATGAATCCTTTGAATCCATCATTGAAAAATTGGAATACGCTATTGAACAGCATCCATCTTTTCTTAAGGTGATATCCAAGGCAGATCTTTTGGCCTACGAAGAGGAGAACAAACAACGAAAGTGGAAGCCCTAGACTTCCAACTCTTTCAGTTCGTTGTAATTTTTTCGAAGTCTATTTAAAAGAAGACCATAGAGCACTTTGTAAAAGAGCCAGATTACTCCCAATAAAATAGCTACAGCAAATATACAGACTCCAACTATAATGGTCCAGAAAATGGTTTCATTACCAGCTTCAGATGCCGCATTAATAATCTTATCGCTATCTGGGCCATATCTGAGACTTCCATAAATCCCAGAGATCAAGGAGATGGAAAACATAATCAA
>JBFIGS010000232.1:0-4255 GCA_041602195.1 Sediminicola sp.
CTTTATTGTGGATAATACGGTGGCTACTCCTGCCCTGTTAAATCCCATAGCCTATGGTGCAAATATCGTGATCCATTCGTTGACCAAATTTATCAACGGGAATGGAACTGCTCTTGGTGGGGCCATTATAGATGCAGGTACTTTTGATTGGAGCAGTGGCAAATTCCCTGAGTTCACGGAACCATCCGCGGGATACCATGGACTGGTATATCATGAAGCCCTGGGACCGGCAGCATTTATTGCTAAGGTCAGGATTGAAGGATTACGGGATCATGGAGCGGCACTGAGTCCATTTAATGCATTTCAAATTATTCAAGGTTTGGAAACTTTGGAGATAAGAATTGCAAAACATAGTGAAAATGCACTGGCACTGGCCCAATGGCTGGAAAGTCGTGATGAGGTAGTTTGGGTGAATTATCCAGGTCTGGAAAGCAGTAAATACAACCAATTGGCCAAGAAATACCTACCCAAAGGTCAGAGCAGTATTGTTACCTTTGGAGTTAAGGGAGGATTTGAATCTGCCAAAAAAATAGCTGATGAAACCAAAATATTCTCTTTGCTTGCCAATATTGGCGATACAAAATCTTTGATCATACACCCGGCTAGTACCACGCATCAGCAATTGGATGCTGCTGCCCAGGAATCAACAGGCGTTACCACAGATCTTATTAGATTATCTGTAGGCCTGGAAAATCTCGAGGATTTAAAGACAGACTTGGAACATGCCTTCAAGACTATCGCATTGAGCAATCCCATAGCCTAGTACGTTATTGGAAATAAAACAAGAATACCTGTCAACGTTAAGATGACCCATTATGTTAAAGCATTTAAAGATTAAAAATTACACCACTTACAGCGGAAGCAGTTTGGATATTTCCTTGTCCTATCAGTTATTCGGACCCGAATTGCATTCTGCCCCTATAGTCCTGGTGAACCATGCCCTAACAGGTAATTCTGATGTGGCCGGAGAACACGGTTGGTGGTCGGCCTTAATTGGTGATGATAAGTGTATAGACACCAAAAAATATACGGTGCTTTGTTTTAATGTTCCGGGGAACGGGTACGATGGTTTTGTCATTGAAAATTATAAAGATTTTGTGGCCAGGGATATTGCCAATATCTTTTTGCAGGGCTTGGAACTGTTGGATATAAGTAGGATATATGCCTTGATCGGGGGATCATTAGGGGGAGGAATCGCTTGGGAAATGGCAGTGTTAAAGCCTAACCTAACCGAACACCTGATCCCTGTTGCATCTGACTGGAAGTCCACGGATTGGTTAATTGCAAACTGTCAGATCCAGGAACAGTTTTTGGTGAATTCCAAACAGCCCGTTCAGGATGCCCGTATGCATGCCATGTTGTGCTACAGAACCCCCGAGTCTTTTAAAGAGCGATTTAAAAGAAGCACCAATGAAGAATTAAAGGTTTTTAATGTGGAAAGTTGGTTGCTTCACCATGGGAACAAGTTGCAGGAGCGGTTTCAATTATCGGCCTACAAACTTGCCAATCAATTATTAAAGACCATAGATGTAACCAGGGGCGGAGAGGATCGCTTTATGAATTTGCAGAAGAGCGATACCAATATTCATATCATAGGGGTAGATTCGGATCTGTTCTTTACCGCAAAGGAAAATAAAGAGACCTTTAAACAGTGGGCCCAGGCCAATAGCAAGGTGACCTACGGGGAAATCCATTCCCTACACGGGCATGATGCTTTTTTGATAGAGTTTGATCAGGTTCAGGAATTGTTAAAAGGGATTTTTGACCAAAACGGGGATTCCAAGAGGATAAAGGTGCTCAAATTTGGCGGTAAATCTTTGGCCAATGGGGAAGGAATAGAAAGGGTCTTGGATATCATTACCTCCAAAGTGAAGGATGGAGAGAAAATAACAGTGGTATTATCTGCTCGGGACAAGGCCACTGACCAACTGGAGGCCATTTTAGAAAAGGCTGCCAATGGGAAAAACTATGCCAAGGATTTTGAAGCTTTTGAGAAATATCAAAGGCACACCTACAAAAACATAGATCTGTCCAAGGAGTTTTCGGAATTGGTGAAATTGTTTGAAGGGGTATCCCTCTTGGGGGATTACAGTTCCAAGATCAAAGACCAAGTCTTGTCATATGGAGAGCTTATTTCTGCCAAACTAGTCACAAAGTTATTGGTAGGGAGAGGTGTAAAAGCCAAGTTATTGGATTCTAGAAATTTGATAAAGACCGATGCCTCTTTTGGAGATGCCCAGGTTTTGGATGGCCTGTCCAGGGATAATGTTGTCTATGAATTTGGGAAATTGGATGCGGATTGCGTTCCTGTAATAGCTGGGTTCATTGCGTCCAATACCGATAATGCCACCACCACCCTGGGTAGAAACGGCAGTAATTATTCTGCTTCCTTATTGGCTAATTATTTAAATGCCGAGGAGTTACAGAGTTATACGCATGTGGATGGGATCTTTACGGCCAATCCGGATTTGGTGCCGGATGCCAAAATTATTTCAGAACTATCCTATGGGGAGGCGAATGAGCTCGCGAATTTTGGGACGACGATCCTGCACGCCAAAACCATTATTCCCCTTATTGAGAAAAACATCCCATTGCGGATATTGAATACCTTTAATAATGACAATAAGGGAACACTCATAAGCGCGAAAACCGATGTTGAAGGGATCAAATCACTATCTGTCTTTGAACATATGTCCCTTATCAATCTGGAAGGACGTGGGCTTTTGGGGAAAGTGGGCGTGGATGCCCGAATTTTTAGAGCTTTGGGGGATAATAAAATTAGTGTGAGCATCATTTCACAAGGATCTTCTGAAAGGGGGATCGGATTGGTTGTGGCCACGGATAAGGCTGTTTTGGCAAAAATGGCCCTGGAAAAGGAATTTGAGCACGATTTCCATTCGCAGGATATCAGTATGATCACGGTAGTGGAAGACGTTTCCATCATCTCCATTGTGGGGGAGGACCTGAGCACTTTTCACAAGCCCTATAATGCGCTGAACAAAAACCAGATAGTGCCTTTGCTGTTCAATAATACGGTATCGGGGAAGAATGTGAGCTTGGTCCTTAAAAAGACAGACCTGCACAAGGCCCTTAATGTGATGCACGGTCAGATTTTCGGAATTAGTAAAAAGGTGAATATTGCTGTTTTTGGGCATGGCAATGTTGGAGGGACCCTCATTGATCAAATACTGAAATCTTCCAAGAAGATTGAAAAAAGAAATGGGATACACCTCAATGTCTTTGCCGTGGCGAATTCCAAAAGAATACTTTTTAATCCCAAGGGGGTCTCTAAGAACTGGAAGACGGATATAGTTTCCAAGGGAATGGAATACCAGCTGAAGGATGTGTTTGATTTTGCGAGGAACCATCATTTGGAAAACTTGATAGCTGTGGACAATACTGCCAATCAGGATTTTGTTGCCCATTATTTCGACTTCGTTGAAAACGGATTCGACCTGGTATCTTCCAATAAAATAGCCAATACATTGGGATATGATTTCTATCAGTTGTTGCGGGAAGAACTGGACAAACATCAAAAACAATACCTTTATGAGACCAATGTGGGGGCTGGGTTGCCTTTGATAGATACCATAAAACTATTGCATATGTCCGGGGAGAATATCACTAGGATAAAAGGGGTTTTCTCAGGTTCCTTGAGTTATATTTTTAATACCTTTTCCGAGGTGGATGCCTCTTTTTCGAGTATCTTAAAAGAAGCAATGGACAAGGGATTCACCGAGCCGGACCCGAGGGAAGACCTTTCCGGTAATGACGTGGGTAGAAAATTACTTATTTTGGCCAGGGAACTGGATCTGAGCAATGAATTTTCAGATATTGAGATCCAAAATCTGATTCCCGATGAATTGAGGGAAGGTACAGCTTCTGAATTCTTGCAGAACTTGGAAGTATTGGATGAAAAGTTTAACAGTATTAAAGAGCAACAAAAACCAAACCATGTGTTGCGGTACGTGGGAGACCTATCTGGGGACCTACAAATGGAAAAGGGAGTTTTGCAGGTGAAATTGGTTTCTGTTCCCAAGGAAAGTGCTTTGGGCCAAGTAAAGGGATCTGATTCCATCATTGAGATTTACACGGAATCATATGGTGAAAAACCATTGGTCATACAAGGAGCAGGGGCAGGTGCGGCAGTAACAGCAAGAGGGGTGTTTGGCGATATATTACGAATTACAGAGAAAAGTTGATTATGAAAAAACAGCAGTTTGAAACGGAAGCAATTCGCACACAAATGGAACGA
>JBFIGS010000233.1:0-4247 GCA_041602195.1 Sediminicola sp.
CACCCAAATGGAGCAGGATTTAGGACAAAAAGTGGGAACCGGAATATTTGGCGCCGATATGAAGGTGGAACTGGTTAATGATGGCCCCGTGACTATAGCAATTGATACAAAAAATAGGGAATAAGCAATATTTCATCGAATATACTCGTTAAATGTGTAAAAAAATTACGATTTTAGGCATCGAAATTTTACACAACCTACAATATGCGACGAATTTTATTCTGCCTCTTAACTTCCTTCACTAGTCTTTTATCTGCGCAATTAAATCAACAGTCCCTTCTTTTAGATGCTGATTTATTGTCCAATTCAAATGCGATTGTTCGCATGGAGGAAATGACCGTAGCTATAACTTCCAAAAAGGAAATGAATATTTCACTGATTCGGAAAGTAACGGTGCTCAATAAATTAGGTAATGAACATGTGCACGCCTCTGTTGGTTATAGCAATGATAGAAAGGTAAAGAACATCCAGGCTATTATTTATGATGCACTTGGGAATCAAATAGATAAAATTAAACAGAAGGACTTTAAGGATGTAAGTGCAGTTGGTGGTGGTACGCTTTATTCCGATTCAAGGGTGCTTTATTTGGATTACACCCCTGTTAAATATCCATATACGATAGATTTCCATTACGAATTGACCACCAGCGATACTGGGGCCATTCCTTCTTGGTATTTCTTAAGCGGATATGAGGTCAGCACTGAAAAAAGCAAGTATCAGATCACATATGCCTCCCCAGATTTAAAACCGGAAATTAAGGAAGGGAACCTGGAAGGTATTGTGGTGGTAAAAACAGAAACACCTAATGGTATTGGTTATGAGGCATTAAATATAAAAGCGATAAAGGAAGAGGAAATGAGCCCTTCTTTTGATAAGATAGTCCCTAAACTAATGACCAGATCAATTAACTTTTCTTATGGCGGTTACGAGGGTACATTTAATAATTGGAAGGATGTTGGACTTTGGATGTATAACAACCTTTTAAAAGGTCAAGGTCAGTTATCGGAAATAGCAATAAGAAACATACGGAACCTTGTTTCGGGAGTTGAAGACGATCTTGAAAAGGCTAAAATGGTGTATGATTATGTGCAGAAAAACACCAGGTATATTAGTGTTCAAGTTGGCATAGGCGGTTTGCAGCCTATCAGTGCCATAGAAGTGGATAAGGTAAAATATGGGGATTGTAAAGGGTTGTCCAATTATACCAAGGCACTTTTGGAAGCAGTAGGAGTTAAAGCTTTTTATACCCATGTGGAGGCAGGTAACTATAAAGTAGATTTTCAAGATGATTTCTCTGATTTGGCCCAGGGTAACCATGTTATCTTGGCTATCCCGTATAAGGACGCCTATCATTGGATAGATTGCACCTCCCAAGTACATCCCTTTGGTTTTATAGGAGACTTTACAGATGATCGTAGGGTCTTGATCATTAAGCCCGAAGGTGGTGAGTTGGCAAGGACCACCAAATACTCCAGCGAAGATAATTTGCAAAAGACCATTGCTGATTATTGTCTTAAAGAAGATGGAAGTATTGAGGGCAAGGTAACTATAGAAACCTTTGGAATTCAATATGACCAACGCTTCCATTTAGCTGATAGACCCAAAGATGATGTTGAGAAGCATTATAAGAAGTACTGGAACAATATCAATAACTTGAAAATAAGAAGCTATCAGCTTCAGAACAACAGAAATGATATCGTCTTTTCCGAAGATGTGGCTATTGCTGCCTCAAATTATGCTTCCAAAAGCGGTGAAAGGATTTTTTTCAGAGCCAATGCCTTCAATAAAAATGGGTTTATCCCGGATAGATATAGAGATCGAAAATTTCCTTTGGAAATACAGAGGGGATTTTTTGATGGGGACGAATATATCATTCAATTGCCGGCGGGATATGTCGTAGAGGCCATTCCTGACGACAAGCAAATAGATAATGAGTTTGGTTCTTATAAGGTGGCATATGAGCTGAAGGAAGAAAAAAAACAGTTGGTCTACAAACGATCACTTTTAATAAATGAAGGATTATTCCCAAAAGAGAAATATAATGAATATAGGGATTTTAGAAAGAAAACTGCAAGTTTTGACAACGCACAGATTGTTTTAATAAAAATATAATTCACCAATTCAAACTACCAACCATGATGTACAAACCAATGAAATTAATCGGGATCTTTTTCTTCTTTGCAGGCATATTGCAGGCTCAGGATTTTAAATTTGGGAAAGTGTCCGAAGAGGAGTTAAAAGAAAAATTTAATCCTGTAGACTCCTCTGCCGTGGCAACATATCTCTATAAACACAGAAGGACTTATTTTAATTACAACCAGGGAGAAGGTTTTGAAATGGTTACTGAGGTGCATGAAAGGATTAAAATATACAACAAGGAAGGGTTTGATTATGCCACCCAAAAAATAAGTCTATATAAGGATGGGAGCACTAAAGAAGGAATTACCGGTTTAAAGGCCTATACCTATAACTTGGTAGGTGACGAGGTGGAAGAAGATAAACTCAAAAATGATGGAATTTTTGATGTAGAGCTATCTTCGTATTATAATCAGACCACCTTTACCATGCCCAATATTAAAGAAGGGTCTGTCATTGATTATAAATACACTTTAAATTCACCTTTTGTAGGGAATGTAAAGGATTTTCAATTTCAGCATGATATTCCAATCAAAGTATTAACTGGGATATTTGAGGCCCCGGAATATTTTAATTACAGGGTGAACACCAAGGGGTATTTAATGGTTGTCCCAAAGATAGAAGTAACGAGAGACAAGATAACATTCAGGTCCAAATCAAGGGATGGTTATACAGCGACCCAAACTACCTTTAGCTCTTCTGAGCTTGAATATACCAAAAATATTTCAACCTACGAATTGGCAAATGTACCTGCCTTAAAAGAAGAGCCCTATGTAAATAATATAAATAATTATCGGTCTGCCGTTAGCTATGAACTGGCATTTACCAAATTTCCAAACAGTCCACTTGAACACTACTCCACCACTTGGGAAGATGTGGTGAAAACCATTTATAAAAATTCCAGTTTTGGATCGGAGCTGGACAGAACAGGGTACTATGATCAGGATTTGGATGCCTTACTAAATACTATCTCTGACCCTATGGAAAAGGCCATGGCTATTTTTAATTTTGTAAAATCTACGGTTACTTGGAACGGTAATTACGGAAAATATACCAATGACGGAGTCAAAAAAGCTTTTAAAGAAAAGGTTGGAAACGTAGCGGAAATAAACCTTATGCTAACTTCTATGTTAAGGTATGCGGGGTTGGAAGCAAATCCTGTTTTAGTCAGTACAAGAGACAATGGAGTTCCCTTATTCCCAACTAGGGAAGGATATGATTATGTGATCTGTGGCCTAATTTTTCAGGGAAATACCTTTTTGCTGGATGCCACTGCAAAAAACAGCGCCCCCAACGTACTTCCGTTTAGGGTATTGAATTGGAACGGAAGAATGATCGAAAAGGATGGCACTTCTACCTTGGTGGAATTGCTGCCCAATGAAGCTGCACTAAATGCGATATCAATGAATGTTGAGATTGATGATGAAGGCGGTATCCTAGGAAAATTGAGAAACACAAATAAAGGTCACACCGCGATGTTTTATCGGGACGGGTTTATGGCCAACAAAAAAGAGGAATATATAGAGGACCTTGAGAACACTTATGGAGGAATGGAAATTAGTGAATTTGAAGTGTTGAACGCAACAGATTTAATGGCCCCTATTTCAGAAACATACAGTTTTATAAAGGATAAGCAGGTAGAAGTGATTGGCGATCGCCTTTATTTTTCACCTCTGTTCTTTCTAAAGACCACAGAGAATCCATTTAAGCTAGAAAAGAGAGAATTCCCTATAGATTTTGGGTATGCCTCCGCCAAAAAGTTCATCATTAATATCAAGGTTCCTGAAGGGTATAAAATTGAATCTGCTCCAGAACCAATATCCGTTATGTTGCCTGAGGGACTGGGGGTTTTTAAATATAATGTATCTGTAAATCCAAATAGTCTACAATTATTGGTTAGTTCAGATATCAATAAGTCCATTATTTCTGCTGTCAATTATAATTTTCTAAAAGATTATTACAAACAAATGATAGAAAAAATGAATGAAAGGGTAGTTTTGTCCAAAATATGAAACCATGAACATACAGAATGCACAAAAAGCAGTAGATGAGTGGATTAAGGCCCATGGGGTGCGTTACTTCAATGAACTCACCAATATGGCCCAATTGAC
>JBFIGS010000234.1:0-4203 GCA_041602195.1 Sediminicola sp.
GGAGCAGTAACTGCGGTACCGCTTAGTACCTCACAATTACACTGATCCTGAAGTGTCACCGTAGTTTGCGAAAACGCAATTCCGGATATCAAGAAAATGAATAATAAAATCTTTTTACTCATGGTTGTCGGTTTACTGTAAATATTTTTATGCTTTCGGTTTTTTGAATACCTCATCATAAAGTTGGTTTTGCTAATATCTATGGACCATCTGGATCTCCTAAAAAACTTCTGTGCCAAATTGATATTATTACACTTTACAAATTTAGCAGGAAGCTAGCCCGAGGAAAATAAATGTTGTGTAAGCACCAATTAGTAATGTCTACCATCATTAAAGTGTAGTATCAAGATTCCATTTTCTCTTCTTTTATGGTGTCTTTGGTCGATTACATCAATAATATCAATGCCTGAGATGAGACGTCTCACCTTGTTTTTCCCACCTTTCATCTATTAAAATTATTGTCAAATCAGCATCATTTTTAGCTTTAGGCCTCCCTCTTTTTAAACCAATTTCATAACTCAAATTGACGGTATTTTTCATAAAAAAAACCGAATTCCCAACGATCAAAAGATGGTCATATTGCCTCATAATACACTGCAAATCAACCCTAAAAAATAGATCATAGGGTTCTTTTAAGAGCCACATTAGGGTGGTTTTTAGTATACAAATTGACATTTTATACTTCAACCAGGTTGTTGTAGAACCTATAAA
The DNA here is from genome assembly GCA_041602195.1 of Sediminicola sp. Lineage (GTDB taxonomy): Bacteria > Bacteroidota > Bacteroidia > Flavobacteriales > Flavobacteriaceae > Sediminicola. Next base: position 712 of record JBFIGS010000234.1, read on the forward strand.
CACCTAAGAATTCAAGAACAAATCAACTTTTCTTCTCCCTAAAAAAGGGTTGCCTGTGGTATTATAAGCATCGACCTTTAGGGCTGATTCACGTAAAAATTATGTGGTACTATGGAATTTTTTGTTGTAGTATCTGTTATTGGATTATCTGCCATCCTATAAGTGGAAATAGAATGCAAAATTAGTGGCCGTAACCAACTTGATGTTTACTTATATACGCTGCGCATATAGGCCATATAAAAGGCTAGGGTCTTTCTGTAAAGCTGTCTCCGCAGAGCGTCTCTTTCGTAGTGTAAGAACCGTATCCTTCTTTATGGAACCAAATAATAATAATACTCTTGAAACTATCCGAAATTGCCAATTCCCTACCCTAATCTTACCGTTTACTTCCTAGGTAAACGAAAACTATATTTTGATATTTACCAAAAGCAAAGCACCACATTTAAGATCTATTTCAATACTTGAGAAGTAAGATATCCAAAAAGATAGTGTACTTAAAAAATCTAAATCAATGGATAACAAATATGCAGAGAGTGCCCTACAACCTCAAAAAATAGATGGTCTTAAATCTCTTTCAGTGGGATATCGCTCCTACCAATATACAGTCTCGAACCCAATGCATAAAAGTATCCATCATAAAAAGTCAGGTGCAAACGATTTAAGTGTTGATGATCCTATGTCTAGTATTAAAGCCCTGATTTCGAAAAGTACTAGGCAAAATCCCATAGATAAAGATGACAGGAAAGTAAAATAGAATCCTTTATAAACTTATTCAATTCCCATTCCCCGAGACATCAATTTTTTTTGACTCTGAACGTAATCCTCCTATTGGAAATGACACCACTCACTTTTACCGTGAGGGTTGCAGGGGAAGAAGTTTCAGAGCTGGGACAGGCTGGAGAGGTATTGGATGCAATGACCCTGTATTGGAAACCAGAGAAATCAATATCCATGTTGGAAACGGTCAACGATGAAGTGGTGACCCCCGAATAATTCACTCCATTTGTCAAATCAGTAAATGTTACCCCATTATCATCACTTACCTGCCATTGGTAGGCATTGGCACTGGATGCGGAAACTGATAAAATAGCTGAATCCCCGGCAAAAACATTAGTATCCAAAGGTTGAGAATCAATGGAAACAAAGCCACCTACACTTAAAACTGCCGAATCTGACAAAACAGGTGGACACGTATTTATGGAGGTCGATGATTTAAGCCTAAATAAATACCCATCTAGCGTTGTGTTTGTAGGATTCACCGTAAGGGTAGAAGTCGTTGCTCCAGAGTACAGTCCCCCATTGGCAAGGTCATTAAATGTTGTACCATTATCCGTACTGATCTGCCACTGAAAGGTGTCCGCATTTGCCGTGCCTACATTGAATTGTGCCAAATCCCCATCACAAACTACCTCATCAGTGGGTTGAGAGGTTACCGTTACCGGCAAATCTTCTAGCACTGTAATTGTAGTTGCATTGGAAGGATCGGGGGTACATCCTGGCAAAGGTGCGATGTTCAATGTATAATCCCCTGGCGTATCAATATCCACAGAGGTTAGATATACTCCGGATTTTGAAGTCGTACCATCGGGAAATGTTACTCCCGGGGAATCCGAGGTCCAATAATATTCAGCGCTCATGGAGTCAAAATTTGCCTCCAATGTCAATGTTTCATTTGGGATACATCCACTAAACGTACCCGGATCCTTAATACTAGTATCCAATTGTCCATCCGATGCTCCTCCCAAAAAATCATAAGGACCGGCAAAATCGGATAGGGAAGAGGTAAATGATGCAGAAGACCTAGTTTTGATCAAAACAGAACTAAAAGGGGAGTCACAGGCAGCTCCTGGACCAAACAAACTTCTAGGATCAAAGCCTATCCCTGTAAAGTTCACCCCAATTTCCGCAAAGGCTTCGGGTTCGTAATTTGCTGCCGGGGTAAGCCCAGTAGCATACGTACCCCAAGGTGGTCCGGTGGTAGCCGTGGTGTTTACCTTACTAAAGGTATTTCCCGCAAAATTAATACTTGCATAACCATAGACCGAACCATTGGAGGCCCCATCGATGGTCGTATAATTAAAACCTCTATTAAACGTATAGTCAACTCTAGAAACCCAAACGCGAACTTCAATACCGGAAACACCAGACCCTGAAAAGGCGAAACCAATAACTACATCACCTACCTGAGTAACGTTCCCAAAAGCATCAAACTGCCAGGCCGTGTGCCCTTCATTTGGTCCTACGTTAGTAAAATTATTTCCTGTCAAAAACAATTCCTGTACATATAATTCAAAATCTATGAAACGTGCCCCATTAGCCTTTAGAGTTGATACACCAAGGTTGACCCATAGATCGTCCCCAGTATCTACACCGTCTCTACGCATGTGCACATAACTGTCAATAATATCCACATTTGAGGTTAGGGAGGACTCTCCAACATTCCACTGGGTATTAGGGTTTTGAGCATTTTTAGAACCGTTTCCAAAAGTAGTCTTATCCTTATTACTGTTTCCTTGACTGAGATAATCATGACCAAATCTAGCTGCGTACCAAATATAGCCATTGGGAGAGGAGAAATTATCTACACTCATTCTAGTATCGAAGGGTAAATTTTGTGAAGAATTTATAATATTTTGAAAGGTTCCCAATTGAGATTCATCTATTACCCCAAAACCAGAGGGCCCTTTGAACCAGTCATCTGTATTGGCATTTGTGGTACCAGAAATAATATCGGCCTCTAGCCCAAAATTTGCACCAACTCCAGGATTTTGCTGGGCATTGACAAAAGAGCCCAAAACTAAGAGGACCAAAAACAGTATGTTTTGGTTCAAAAACTTAATATGTGATTGCTTTAAGGTCATCGATTTGTTTACTTTTCAAAAGTAAGGGTATCAGACGTACATGCCCAATAAATGTTGTGTAGGGCGGTTTCATCAGGCTTAACAAGGTGTTTTTTGAGGTTAACGGGCCATAATATATCTTTTCCTAATGGTCAAACACTATTGATTCCTAAAAATATACACGTTATCCAAGGTGTACTTGATAATTCTCATCCTTTCAGAAACACACGAACATGACCTTAAAAAACTAGCATCCAATTTAAACAAATTGATATTTACAGGTATAACCACTAATCCATGGCTAATTTGGTTTGGAACAACTTTTTAAAGAGTTTAAAGTAATTGAATCTTATGAGAGGGTTTATCCTTTATATTTCACAATTCTATTCTACATTGGGTTACGCCAATTCTACGGTTCTGATAATAAGATTTAGAATAGTAGTGCGCCTAACCCTTCTTTACCCTATGGGTGATCCTCCTACTTGTGATCACTGTTTTCACCTTTATAGTCAATAAGGCTGAAGCGGAAATTGTAGGTGGACAACCCGATCCTGATTTCGAAGCCAAAATCCTATATCTATAACCGTTTTTATTTACTTCTGCCTCCTTAACAGTAAGAGCGGTTGACTGTGTACCAGCATATTCCACCCCA
>JBFIGS010000235.1:0-4196 GCA_041602195.1 Sediminicola sp.
AAATCTTCAAAAGAAATATCATTGCTAGTTTTTGAGTCTACTTTCATTTTTGGATGATGATGATTTTGCACAAAAATATCAAAATAGAGTGATTTTTGCAATGTACGCTACATCTTATTTATTAATAAGTTATTAAATATTCCGTAATTGTAAATTGGTAAATTGTCAATAATTTAAAAAAACGACAGTAAAATGAGAATATGTCAATATTTTAAAACCATTTTCTATTGAAAAGCCCTAGAAGGGTCTTTGGACTCAAGGTTACAATAAACCTGATTTTTTCATCATAATTGGGCTGTGATACCTCCCAGCCATTATTGGAGTATAATGGGAAATAAAGTTCAAAATAGTCCGTCACCAAGTTTAAGCGCACCCCGGAATCATAAACGAAGCGTTCCTTGAAACCTTTGCTCTTGATAAAGCCAACGTCTCCATAGAGCTCTATCCACCGCCAAAGATTTACACTTGCATTGGTTGTGGCTATCCAATCATTGGAAAAGGGATTTTCCAATTTCGATTTAAATCCTCCTTCGGCTATAATGATCTGTTGACTATAGATACCGCTATCCTCTGAACGTCCCAAATAGTTATAATCAAAAAGATAATCTGTTGGTCTGTCCAAAGCAAAACTGAAAAAATCAGAATTGGTCCGGTTCCTTAAAAATTTACCTGCGAAAAACCTTAGGTTTAATTGGCGGTTGTTTTCGAAAAGCTTTCTGTATTCCAGGTTGAAGGCTACTTTTGAAAAATCGCTGGAGTGTTGTGCGTCCACAAACCAGGATACATAATCTATGACCCCATTATTGGAATTGATGTAACGTGCGTTCAGGACATTGTAATCTGGATCCGTGTTTATATTTTGGTTTTCATCAATTATCCTAAACACATTTACATACCTAAAAGTCAAGTATTCCCTTTTATTGGATATCAGGTTGTCCGGCCTCCAGCCAAAACTGACCGAAGGGGTGATGGTAGTGTATCTTGAATTTTCTGCAAAATGGAAGGAGGAGCCGCCTATGGCGTAATTGGCCACGAACATATTTTTATCTTGGTAGTATTTTTTAAAGTTAAATTTCCCATAGCCCACCATGGCCTTTTCTTTTAAGGCGTAGGAAGGTGCAAAATCAAAAATAAAAGGCCTTTCCAATAGGGTTTTGTTGTGTATACGCATCCCAGGGGTCAGTCCGTCATAAATATTAAAACCCATAACAGGCACATAAAAGATCTGATTGTAGTAAGGGTCTTCGGTATCCTTAAAAAATTGAAATTTCAACTTTTTATTGCTTGAAAAAAAGCCGTTCAATGATTTCCAATTATCCCTTTGGTTGAACTCTGGAATTTTTTGGTCATAGTTCAACACTAGGCGGTCTTCACCTTGTCTTGGAATTGTAAATGTTTTACTTTCTGCAATATCTGAAAACCAATATTTGGAAATAACAGAATCCTTTCTAATCCCGAAAAGTGAAATGGGCACATTGGTACCTCCCTTGTTTTTTAAGGTAATAGCCAACGAATCATCAGTCTTAAAGACATTACTGATGTTGTAATCTATTCTTTTGCTAGAGGAGACATACTCCTTATCAAACCACCTTATGTCCTTTTCAGTGGAACCTTCTAGAATGCCTACAAAATCCTCTGGTCTAACCGGCTTCAGCTTGTAGTTTTCATAGAATTCCAAAATACTTTTGGCTACTTTGTCTTGCCCGATATACTCCGATAAATAAGCTAGACCAAGGCCTGCCTTATATCTGTTCGCAATTTTTTGATTAAATTTTATTAGGGAATCGTTGGCGGTTCTTAACGACTGGTCCAAGTTTTTTCTCGCGGTGAGCATATGTAGGAAAGAATATTGCTCATTGAAGTCCATTTTAGCAAGATGAAAACTTCTCAGTCCCCAGAGGTTGGATAATTTGCCCAGTAATTTTTGGTCTTCATAATAGGTGTCCACATACGTGATCATAAGATAATTGACCAAAGCATCATTGACCCACCTATCCTTTCTAGTGTCAAAGAAGAGTGTTTCCCTTAAAAAGCTGTTTAGGGCAGTCTTAAGAAATTCCATTTCGAACTGGAATTGGTCTTCATATGGTGTAACGAAGGAAGGTAACTGATTGAGCCCGTATAGTGGATTTTTTTGATTGTCTATATTGCTTACCAAAAGCTGCCGATGTGGATATTCCCCCAAATTGTCCGTAATAAATTGGGCGACCTTATTAATGGATAAGCCCTTAGATATTGGATCGTATTTTGGGGCTTCCAAATCCGTAAGTATCGTGAGTGTTGGAGTGATGTGCTTGGTGAATGTTTTGGTAGGAGTAATGATAATCTCAGCACTTTTAGTATTAATGCCCTCTAAATAGGATTGATTTAAAAAAGGAGTGTTGGTAGTGCTGACTTCTGTAAAATTACTGGCCAAAAATAAACTCTTGGAATAATTGAAAGTAATGTTGGTGTTTGTGATACCTGTAAGGAGATCTTCCAAATTCTTGTTGGAATACAAAGACCATTTGCCATCGGAATATACAGCAGGTGTTAAATACCAATCCTTTAAATAGTATTTGTTTTTATTGTCATAACCAAAGGGGGTATACTTGTTTGGAGGTAGTTTTACCCGGTAGGTGATAAATATTTTTATTGAATCCTTTGGGGCAAGAGGTTTGTTCAGTGAAAATTTAATAATGTCTTTTTGGCGTGTTCTCTCCCAAGTAATACCACTGTAGTGATCATCAACCACACTTAAAATATTGGTAGATCCCCTTTCATGGGATTTGGCCAAGTGAAGTCCATTTTTAAACTCTTCCGCAAATCTTTTGGCCAGGGCCGTATTTTTATCGGCGTAAGCTTGAGGCCAATCATTAAAGAACAGTTCAGGTAATGAGTCATTGGAATCGTTGACGTAAACGAACTGTTGTTGTATGTAAATATCTTTCTTTGCCCCATCCAAAGTGGCGGTCAGTGTGTTCAAATGCTGTCCCTTACTGCTGCCCATACCAAGAATAATGGCAAAAACGCACAGAAGAATAGCACTTAAATTAAAAGGTTTGGGGGACATATCGTCTTAGAAATTGGGGCTTAAATTACGTCCTCTATAGAAGGAATCAATAATTTCCACTACTTGTTCCTCTGTATCCACTAATTGTATCAGATCCATATCATGGGCACTAATATTTCCTTTTTTGAGCATGGTGGTTTTAATCCAATCAAAGAGCCCTTCCCAAAAATCTGTACCTACCAATATAATTGGGAATTTCTCAATCTTATTGGTCTGAATAAGGGTAATAGCTTCAAAAAGTTCATCTAATGTGCCAAAACCTCCAGGCATTACCACAAAACCTTGTGAATATTTTACGAACATAACCTTTCGGACAAAGAAATAATCAAAGTCGAGGCTTTTATCCGCATCAATATAAGGGTTGTCATGTTGTTCAAAAGGCAAGTCTATATTAAGACCTACAGATGTTCCTCCGGCCAAATGTGCTCCTCGGTTACCTGCTTCCATGATACCTGGTCCACCTCCGGTTATAATGCCATAACCAGCTTCAGAAATACTTTTGGCTATACTGGTTGCCAACTCATAATAAGGATCACCTTCTTTTGTTCTAGCGGAGCCAAAAATAGAAACACAAGGTCCAATGGCGCTCATTTTTTCAAAACCACTGACAAATTCACCCATAATCTTGAAAATTGCCCAAGAATCATTCGTCTTTATCTCATTCCAACCTTTGTGGTGTTGTTCTTTTCTCATGTATGCTTATTTAATACTTTTTATAAAGGCCAATTGATGCCATTTCTTGTAAGGATTTTTAAGAGCCTTCTTACAAACCTAATTCTTTTCTTAGAAATTTAGAGGTGTAACTCTTTTTATCTTTTGCTATTTCTTCTGGTGTACCTTTGGCAACCAGCTTACCACCACCACGGCCTCCTTCATAACCTATATCGATAACATGGTCCACCATTTTGATGACGTCCATATTATGTTCAATGACCAAAACGGTATTTCCTTTATCCACCAATTTGTTCAGCACGTTCATTAATACCCTTATATCCTCGAAGTGCAAACCTGTTGTTGGCTCATCCAAAATGTAGAAGGTATTGCCGGTATCCCTTTTGGACAGTTCCGTGGCCAATTTTATACGTTGGGCTTCCCCACCCGATAGGGTAGTAGATTGCTGTCCCAATGATATATAACCCAGACC
>JBFIGS010000236.1:0-4186 GCA_041602195.1 Sediminicola sp.
GTTTAGGGGAAATGTAAATATCAGGTACGAAAACATCATTAACAGCCAAAAGGGCTTCGATGATTACTCCAGATCCACTAATTACAACATCCAATGGTCCCATTCCCAGGACACCAAGGCGAGTCCCAATTCCAGGTTCTCGGCGTCGGTAAACTTTGGTAGTAGCCAATATTATAGAAACTCATTGAACCAATTCAACGTTCCCAATACACAGAACAACAACCTTTCGTCTTCCATTTCCTATTCCAAGACGTTTCCAGAATATCCTTCGGTGAATATGAGCTTAACGGCCACACATAACCAAAACACCAACACGGAGGCAGTAAACCTTACCTTACCAACGCTGACCACCAGTGTGGAGCGTATTTATCCGTTTGCCAAACGGGACGGGATAAAGAAAGGAATTATACAGAACATCAACTTTCAGTACAACCTAAGGGCAGAGAACAGAATTGCAACTACAGACTCACTTTTTTTTACCTCCAAAATGTTTGAAGGTGCAAAGATAGGTGCCCAACACAGCATACCTATAAGCACCAACTTCAAAATTGCAAAACACTTTAGTGTTACGGTTGGGGCAAATTACAATGATGTATGGACCCTTCAAACCTATGAAAGGGAATATGATGAAGCCGCAAGAAGGGGCGTTGTAGTAGACACCATCTCCGGTTTTGACAGATATGGGGAATACAATTTAAGTGCAAGTTTAGGAACCACGCTATATGGAACTTTCAATTTTGGGGAGGACAAAAAAATACAGGCCATAAGGCACACTATGAGACCCTCCATGAGTTATGGGTATACGCCTGCCTTTGATCAGTATTACCAAGACTACCTTGATGAAACCGGGGACCAGATTCTTAACGCTAACGGAGAAATCCAACGGTACAGCAGGTTTGAACAAACCCTGAATGGTGCCCCAGGACTAAATAAATCCAGCGCCATGAGCTTTAATTTGGCCAACACGTTGGAAGCTAAGGTGCGGGATAAGGATTCAACAGTTTTGGAACCCAAAAAAGTGTCCCTGCTCAACAGCTTTAACCTATCCACGGCCTATAATTTTGAAGCGGATTCCTTAAAATTAAGCCCCCTGAACATCACTGGAGGGACCACCATCCTCAATAACAAAATGTCCATCAACTTTTCTTCGAGCTTGGATCCATACGCCATAGACAATAATGGGGTACGTATAGACACATGGAACAAGGATAACGGAGGTAGTCTGTTTAGATTGACCAGAGCAAATGCCAATGTGAGCTATTCTATTAGCAGCACTAGTTTTGGCAAAAACAAAAAGGAGGAGGAGGAAAAGCCAACGGATGATTATGTTGCTGCCAGTGGAGGACGGACCGATGACCTTTTTGGTAGGTCGGATAGTTTTGGCCAAAGAGGCAGTTTACGGCAGGATGACAATGAAGAGCCTGCTGAGACCAGTAATTACGGAAATAAGCTTCCTTGGGACCTGCGCTTGGCCTACACAGTAAATTACAACAATTCCAATAGACAAAATGAGATCTCCAACAGCTCTTTAATGTTCTCCGGGAATATTGACCTTACCCCCATGTGGAAGGTTGGGGTTTCTTCAGGATACGATTTTAAGAACAAGGGCTTTACCATAACCCAGTTACGATTTGAACGCGACCTCAAGAGTTTTAGACTGAACTTTGACTGGACCCCATTTGGAACTTTTGAGCGATGGTATTTCTTTATTGGGATAAAGAGCTCCCTACTTAAGGATCTGAAATGGGAAAATAGAAGTCAGAGACGATAGGACCACTTAGCACTAACAACTAACAAAATCAAAGATGAAAAAAGTAATCACCACCCCAAATGCTCCAGCACCAATTGGACCTTACAACCAAGCCATTTTAACAGGCAATACGCTCTACATCTCGGGACAAATACCTATGGATCCAGCTACTGGCAATTTAATAGAAGGGGATATTAAAAAAGAAACGGCACAATCCATGGAAAATTTAAAGGCCATTCTTACCGAAGCAGGAATGACATTTGAAAATGTGGTAAAATCTTCCATCTTTGTGAAAGATATGCATCAATTTGCAGCAATCAACGAGGTTTATGGGGCTTATTTCAATGCAGAAACTGCACCTGCCCGTGAAACTGTGCAAGTTTCCAATTTACCTAAGTTTGTAAATGTGGAAATCTCCATGATCGCTATTAAATAGTATCCTTATGAAATTCCATGAGACCTTCTATAGGTCTTTGGCGAATGACCCCTAGGATTAAATCATTACGATCTAAAACTGTGGCCAACTCTTCCCTGAGGTAGTAGGCTATACTCCCTACGAAGTTGACAGGAACCTTTGTGGCCAATTCAAACTGCATAATGTAGTTGTTCACAAATTGTTGCAAGCCCTTATCTATTACCCCACGACAATAAGGATGTTCCTTATTCTCGATGATAAAGCGGGCGAACTTGGCCAAATAGGTATTTGGATTAGGCTGTTTGTATAAGTTATCCTTGATCACATCTGCATCCAAGTCATATTCTTTGGCGAATTTTATCCCCAAATCCTGTGGCATTTTATGGAAGTAGTAATCTCTCAAAAGCTTTCTTCCAAAGAAATTTCCACTACCGTCATCCATTAGGATATACCCTAAAGAAGTTACTTTTTGTATCAGTTGGTGACCGTCATAATAACTACAGTTAGATCCGGTTCCCAAAATACAAACGATTCCTTGGTGCCCTATTTTGGTAGTAGCATAAATGGCTGCATAGGTATCTTCCTTTACCTGAATTTTGGCATTGGGAAAGAAATCCTTGAAAATGCCTTTCAAAAATAATTTCATGCGCTCTGTACCGCATCCCGCACCGTAAAAGTAAAGTCCGGTCACGCTATCCTTATTCTTTGAAATTTCAAAGTTATTGGCCATACGGTCCTCTATCACCTGCCTGGTCAGCACTTCTGGACTCAACCCCAATGTTTGGGTTGTAAACAACTGTTCCCCCTTATCATTTAGGGCGATCCAATCCGATTTTGTAGCTCCACTATCAACAATTAATATCATAGGCCCATATTTAAAAAGAAACCTGAAAACGGACTAATGTCCACCTTCAGGAATTCTTTCAATTAAAAATTATTCTTAAAGGCTAGAAACGTACTCTGCCAAGTCTACCAATTTGTGTGAATATCCTGTTTCGTTATCATACCAAGATACTACTTTAACAAATTTAGAGCTCAATTCGATTCCAGCACCGGCATCAAAGATACTTGTACGTGTATCACCTATAAAATCTTGAGAAACTACTGCCTCTTCCGTGTAGCCCAAAATTCCTTTTAGAGGCCCTTCAGAAGCTGCTTTCATTACTTTTTTGATCTCTTCGTAAGAAGTTGCTTTTTCCAATTTCACGGTTAAATCAACTACAGACACATCTGCTGTAGGCACTCTAAATGCCATACCTGTTAATTTACCATTCAGCTCAGGGATTACCTTTCCTACTGCCTTAGCGGCACCTGTAGAAGATGGTATAATGTTCAATAAAGCACTACGTCCACCTCTCCAGTCTTTTCTAGAAGGGCCATCAACAGTCATTTGTGTAGCGGTTGTAGCGTGAACAGTGGTCATTAACCCTTCTTCAATTCCAAAATTATCATGCAATACTTTGGCCAAAGGAGCCAAACAGTTGGTTGTACAAGATGCATTGGAAACAATCTTATCAGATGCTTTGGCTGATTTATGGTTAACACCCATTACGAACATTGGCGCATCAGCAGAAGGAGCTGAAATAACTACTTTCTTGGCACCACCATCAATATGGTATTGTGCAGTTTCCAAAGTGGTGAAAATACCAGTACATTCTGCAACCACATCAGCACCAACTTCATCCCACTTTAAATTTTTAGGATCTCTTTCTGCAGTAATACGGATAGTTTTACCGTTTACTATAAGGTTTCCATCTTTTACTTCAATAGTTCCATCGAATCTTCCGTGAACAGAATCGTACTCCAACAAATATGCAAGATGGTCTACATCCAACAAATCATTGATCGCTACTATATCCACATTATCTCTTTTCACAGTAGCTCTGAAGACCAATCTTCCTATTCTACCGAAACCGTTAATTCCTATTCTCAAATTTGACATTTCTCTAATTTTAAATTTTTATGTTGTCATTATTTCGGATACTCTCATGAGCTCCAAATCTATTTTAGTATGCCCTTTA
>JBFIGS010000237.1:0-4153 GCA_041602195.1 Sediminicola sp.
AGTCCGTTTTCTTTTAGGGCCATACAAATGTCCCATGCGGTGGAACTGTCTTCCGTATCATTGATCAGAATGGCATTCAATAGACCTTTACCTCTTACAGCATTTACCAAAGAGCAATTTGGAATGAATTTGTTCAGTTCTTCACGGAACAACTCACCAAGATCAAAAGCATTTTGTGCTAGCTTCTCATCTTTTACATCTTCCAAAGCAGCCATCCCTACAGCAGCCGCTACCGGGTTACCACCAAATGTACTTCCATGGTTGCCAGGTCTAATAACCCCCATTATGTTGTCATTTGCCAATACTCCAGAGACGGGGTAGGCACCTCCAGAAAGAGCTTTTCCTAAAATTAGGATATCTGGTTTTACTTCTGGTGTTCCACTACAGTGCTTATCAGCACAACTACAGTTACCACAAGTGGCCAATAACCTTCCCGTTCTCGCTATTCCAGTCTGAACTTCATCGGCAATAAAAAGAACATTGTGTTCCTCACACAAGGCCTTTGCTTTGGCAAGATAGCCCTCTGAAGGAACAAAAACTCCTGCTTCTCCCTGAATAGGTTCCACGAGGAATCCTGCAATATTTTTATTGCTTTTCAGGACCGTTTCCAAGGCCTGTAAATTATCGTACTCTATTTTGATGAATCCTTGGGTATATGGTCCAAAATGTTTTCTTGCCACTTCATCGTTGGAAAATGAGATGATTGTTGTGGTACGGCCATGAAAATTGTTTTCACAAACAACTATTTCAGCTTCATTTTCAGGGATCCCTTTTTTCTCATAAGCCCACTTTCTACAGATCTTCAGCGCAGTTTCTACAGCCTCGGCACCTGTGTTCATAGGTAACAGTTTATCGAATCCGAAGGTTTCCGATGCGTATTTCTCAAACTTCCCGAGCATATCATTATAAAATGCCCTTGATGTTAATGTTAACGTTTGCGCCTGCTTTACCATGGCTCCAACAATTTTCGGATGGCAATGCCCTTGGTTTACCGCGGAATAGGCAGAAAGGAAATCGTAATATTTTTTACCCTCAACATCCCACACATAAACACCTTCACCCCTACTTAATACAACAGGTAATGGATGGTAATTATGTGCTCCGTACTCATTCTCCAATGCTATGGCATCCTCAGAAGTTAATTGTTCTAAAACTGACATGATTTCTACTTTTTAAATAAAACTTATATGATTCCTGCTTAAGGAGAGAAATCATCCTATGAAGTGGCTGCAAATTACAAATAATTATGGGGATTATAAAGTTTATTAACGCTTTGTTATACCCCAAACCCCTTAATTACAAGGCGAATTGGTCCATGGCCCATTTTAATGTGAATAGATTTATGCCTTGAGGAAAAATCATTCCTCCTATTTATATTTCAATTGAATACTCCTAATAGGATACATATTGATGCGTGTATTAGTGATAAAATGTAAATTCAGAAATTAGGAGGATAAATTCTAGCCTTTCCTATGCCACTTAGAATATGAATACACCTAAATCTTTGGATAGATTTTAGGTCCGAGGTCCCTATAGTTTTATAAAAAGATTTTACTTTTGCCACATGCGCAAAAAGAACAAAAGACAGATCTTCGAAAATGTACAGGTAATAGATGCAGGGGCGAAGGGAAAAACAATAGGCAAGGCACCGGACGGACGGGTAATATTTCTAACCAACACAGTTCCAGGGGATGTAGTTGATGTACAGACCACCAAAAAGAGAAAGGCTTATTTTGAAGGGACCGCTATAAAATTCCATACCTTATCCGATAAGAGAACAAAACCAGAATGCCAACACTTTGGGGTTTGCGGTGGCTGTAAATGGCAAGACATGGCCTATGAGCACCAATTGTTCTACAAACAAAAGGAAGTAGAAAATAATTTAATACGCATTGGGCATTTAGAATTGCCGACAATTACCCCAATCTTAGGTTCCGAAAAACAATATTTTTATAGGAACAAAATGGAATTTTCTTTCTCGGATAGCCGATGGCTAACGTATGATGAAATTAATTCAAAAGACGAAATAGAGGACAGAAATGCGCTTGGCTTCCATATACCTGGAATGTGGGACAAAATTTTGGACATCAAAAAATGTCATTTACAGGCAGATCCGTCTAACGCCATTCGCTTGGCAGTCAAAGATTTTGCAAATAAACACGAGCTTCCATTTTTTAATCCCAGAAATCAAGAAGGATTATTGCGAACGCTAATGATCAGAACCTCCTCTAATGGGGAAATCATGGTATTGGTGCAATTCTTTGAAGATAACAAGGAACAACGCACACTTTTGATGGATTTCATGAAGGAAACCTTTCCTGAGATCACTTCATTGTTATATGTGATCAACCAAAAGCAAAACGATACGATCTACGATCAAAAGATTGAATGTTATGCCGGACGTGATCATATTTTTGAAGAAATGGAAGGGTTAAAATTTAAGATAAACGCCAAATCCTTTTATCAAACAAATTCGGACCAGGCGTACGAACTTTATAAAATTACCAGGGATTTTGCAGGACTTACAGGAGACGAACTGGTTTATGATCTATACACCGGTACCGGGACAATTGCCCAATTTGTGGCAAAGCAAGCCAAAAAAGTAGTAGGGATAGAGGCAGTTCCTGTAGCCATTGAAGATGCAAAAGCCAATGCCAAACTAAACAATATAGAAAATGTTGCCTTTTTTGCAGGTGATATGAAAAATATCTTCAACGCTGGATTTATTGCTGCTAACGGCAAACCAGATGTAATCATCACGGATCCCCCAAGGGATGGTATGCATAAGGATGTGGTGCAACAAATTTTGAATATTGCCCCAAAAAAGGTGGTTTATGTAAGTTGTAACAGTGCCACACAGGCAAGGGATCTGGAATTAATGAAAGACCTATACAAAATCACCAAATTACAACCTGTAGATATGTTTCCGCAAACACACCATGTGGAAAATGTTGTACTTTTGGAAAAAAGAACCTAACCACTGGTTGTAGAACTATTCAATTTTGTTCATGAAAAAAATACTGGCCATTGGCGCTATTTTGATGGTAATCATTTCTTTTTCCGCCTGTGAAAAAGATGATATTTGTGTAGATGGGGATACTCCCCTCTTGGTTGTAGGTTTTTACGATATCAACGATACTGCCACGGCCAAAAGAGTGACAAGATTAAGGGTGGCCGGCATGGATCAAGAGTTTACCGTGAATACGGTAGCAGACAGAACCGACCTGGATTTAATAGAAATACCTTTACGGATCAATAGTCCAACCACCTCATTTGTATTCATATCAAATTCAGCCTCCAATAGCTCCAATGCGGAAACTGGTAATGCAGATGTTGTAACCTTCAACTATGAAACCAAGGAAGTTTTCGTGTCACGGGCCTGTGGTTTTATCGCGAATTACGCCAGCCTAAATGGAACGCTCACTACAGATGCCGACAACTGGATAAAAGGAATAGAAATAGTCCAAACCACTATTAACGATCAAGCTACAGCCCATGTTAAGATATTTCATTAGTATTTTCTTCCTTTTGGGCTGCATTGTAGGGTACTCTCAGAGCAAATCCATCGACCTACAACCAAAGGACACCATAGTTAAAAAAGAGTCCTATGGCCTACGTGTAGGGGCTGACCTCAGTAAATTGGCACTGTCTTTTTTCAATGATGACTATACGGGACTGGAACTCGTGGGGGATTACAGATTGACCCAAAAACTATTCCTAGCGGCAGAACTAGGTAATGAAGACCGCACCAAGCAGGAAGATCTTTATAATTTCACTTCTTCTGGTAGTTATATAAAAGCAGGGGTAGATTACAATACCTACCAGAACTGGTACGGGATGGACAATACAATCTTTTTGGGTGGCAGGTATGCTGTAAGCACATTTAGCCAGACTTTGAACGATTACTCCGTATTTGACAGTAATAGATATTGGAACGCAGACGGTTTTGCAGATGGCCAATCACCCGGTCGAGAATTCAGTGGCTTAAATGCATCATGGTTAGAACTGGTATTTGGCACTAAGGTGGAGTTATTTGCCAATATCTACTTGGGAGCCAGTGTACGTTTAGGCTTTTTGGTTACCCAAAAACAATCTGATGAATTTCCAACCCTGTGGATACCTGGATTCAATAAAGTTACCGATGGCAGTAACT
>JBFIGS010000238.1:0-4151 GCA_041602195.1 Sediminicola sp.
AACCAACCTAGTGCGACTTTCAGCTGACCAAGGTCATTTGATAATCAAATGATTCGCCTTTTATTTGATTACAGGTCCCCCATAAATTCCGTAAAATGAAAACATATACATGGATGTGGGCTTTTTTTTTCGCTTTTGTCTCCCATGCGCAATTCAAATCGGGTGAAAACGTAACTATAACACAACCTCAAGATGATGATATATATCTGGCAGGTGAAGCCGTTAATATCAACAATAAGGTCCGAGGTGATGTTGTTGCCAGTGGTGGTACCATTTTTGTTTTGGATTCCGTAAGTCAAGACCTTATTGTTGCCGGTGGGGAACTCACCCTTAAGGGCTATGTTGCAGATGATGTGCGTGCGGCAGGGGGAAACCTACGGATAGATGCCGAAATTGGGGATGACGTTGTAGTAGCAGGAGGTAAAATACATATTGGCAACAATAGCATCATCCACGGTAATCTTATATCCTTTTCTGGAGAGCTACAAATAAATGGGGATGTAATGGGGACGATGAAAGCCTCTGCCGGGAAGGCCTCCATATATGGGACCATAGGAAAAGATGCCAAAATAAGCGGAGGGGAAATCTACCTGGACGGGGATTTTAAGGGAAATACCCAAATAACAGCGGAACACCTCACCATTGGCAACAACGCCAAATTCCACGGGGAGGTTACCTATTGGACCAAAGAAGGGGAAGTGGATTTTAAAAATGCCCTTGTGGGAACCACGGCTACCTATACGGAAGATCTTCGCATGGAGCAAGATGAACTATCAATATACAAATTAGGAGCATTCTCGTTTGGGCTGGCCCTTTTTTACATCCTCTCCATATTTTTGATAATCATTTTGTTCCATGCGGTCTTCAAAAACCAATTTCCAACAATAATGACAGATGTGGAAGGCAATACCTGGAATGTTTTAGGCAATGGCCTGATCTATTTATTTGGGGTACCATTGCTTATCATAATTACTTTCATTACCCTTATCGGTATTCCCATAGGGCTCTTTATATTGGTCACCTACCTCTTTAGCCTCCTTTTTGGACATATTCTTGCCGCATTGTTGTTCACCTATTATTTGAACCAACGCAAAGAAAAGCAATGGGGATTTTGGGCAATGGTGTTTTTAACGCTGGGGTTTGCCCTCCTCCTGCGGTTGGTAACCCTTATTCCCATATTAGGATGGATCATCTCTGTTGTGGCATTGAGCTTTACCTATGGACTCCTGATCAAGAAGGTGATGAGTCGAAAGAAAGTAGAAGTATAAAACATGGAGTTATGTCAGTTGCAGTCACAAACAATACCCTGGATATAAGGTTAAAGAAAGTCACCTTAAAAGGCATCCTGTTCCTACCGGAAAACGCCTTAGGGCTCGTCATTTTTTCACATGGTAGCGGTAGTAGTCGGTTAAGCCCCAGAAACAACTACGTTGCCGAAATACTTCAAAAAAAGGGCCTGGGCACCTTTCTGTTCGATCTTCTTACCGAAAAGGAAGATAAGATCTACGAGACAAGATTCAATATAGATCTATTGACCCAACGCCTTATTGAAGTAACCGAATGGTTGCAACAGTACGGCCCCACAAAAAACCTACCTATGGGATACTTTGGCGCCAGTACCGGTGCAGCCTCCGCCCTTAGGGCCGCTGCCTTTTATGGGGATGCTGTTGGAGCGGTAGTATCCAGAGGGGGAAGACCGGATTTGGCCATGGAGGATTTAACCAAGGTCAAGGCCCCAACGCTGTTATTGGTAGGGGGATGGGACCATATGGTCATAAAATTAAATGAAAGTGCGTACGATGCATTAAGATGTAGGCGAAAGCTGGATATCATTCCCGAGGCCTCCCACCTCTTTGAGGAGCCCGGAAAATTGAAAGAAGTGGCCGAAAGGTCTGCAAAATGGTTTGTTACTTGGTTAACCTCAAAAAAATAAAATTATGTTTAAAGATCGTATAGATGCTGGACTTCAATTAGCGGCAAAGCTAAAGGACCACAAAGACAAAGACGTGGTTGTACTCGCTATTCCTAGGGGTGGACTCCCAGTGGGTTCAATCGTAGCAAAATCATTAAATGCTCCCTTGGATGTTGCCCTATCTAAAAAAATAGGCCATCCCTATAATAAAGAATATGCCATTGGGGCAGTAAGTATGGAACATATCATACTTAGTGATGCAGCAGAAATTGAAAAGGAATATATCCAAAAAGAAACGGCCAAGATAAGGGCCAAATTAAAAAATAGGCACCAACAATACTATAAAGAAAGAAAACCCGAAGCCCTTCGCAATAAAGTGGTCATTGTAGTGGATGATGGAATAGCCACGGGAAATACCATCCTTGTGACGGCAGAGCTGGTACATGCTCAAAAGCCGAGGAAAACCATAGTTGCCATTCCGGTAGCACCAAGATCTGCCATTCCCAGACTAGAAGCGTCCCCGTATATAGACCAGGTGATTTGCCTGTTGGCACCGCATAACTTTCATGCCGTGGGGCAATTTTATAAAAATTTCCAACAGGTATCAGATGCGGAGGCAATCTCAATTTTAGAAGAATCTATTCACCAGACATAATAAAAGCGCACTAAAAGAGAACGTTTTAGTGCGCCTTGAACCAAATATCGCAAGATGACTAATTCTTGATACCGAAAGTTACTTTGGTGTTGACACGATATTCGGAAATTTTGTTGTCCTTAACAGAAACCTGCATTTCCTGAACATAAACAGATTTAATATCCTTTACCGATTTGGAAGCCTCATTAATGACATTCTGAACGGCATCTTCAAAACTCGTTTTGGAATTGCCCAAGAT
This sequence comes from Sediminicola sp., assembly GCA_041602195.1. Lineage (GTDB taxonomy): Bacteria > Bacteroidota > Bacteroidia > Flavobacteriales > Flavobacteriaceae > Sediminicola. The sequence continues at coordinate 2,806 of JBFIGS010000238.1, forward strand.
TTCGATCACTTTTAATACGGACATAATATGTTGATTTAAAAAATTAAGGTTAGTGTTTCGTATTTTTTATCCCTGCCAAGGTATTGTTCTTACAGATAACATACTATGACCTACATCATGTGGCCTCGTAATTGATTAAAAAAACAATGCCGGTAATTGTCAACTCCCCCCAGCACTCTAATGATCAATATCATAGGGTAGAATTAATACATCTCCTAGCTTTGGTAGTACCATAAAGAAACAAAGATGTATATCAAGGAATTCAGTGCCATAGGCATCAGGGACATTGCCCATGTAGGGGGCAAAAATGCCTCTTTGGGAGAAATGTATAACCAACTGACATCCAAAGGGGTACGCGTGCCCAATGGCTTTGCCACAACCTCAACAGCCTTTTGGCGATTTTTGGACGAAAACAAGATCAGGCACCCCTTGGAAAACCTGATGGCGAAGTTGGACAGGTCCAAATTCTCCAACTTGGACCTCATAGGAAAAAAAGCGAGGGGACTCATTTTAGAAGGGACCATATCCGATGAATTTTATAAGGCCATCGTCAGCGCCTATAAAAAACTGAGTGGGGATATCCCCATAGCAGTTGCCGTAAGAAGCAGTGCTACGGCAGAGGATCTCCCCGATGCCAGCTTTGCCGGACAGCATGAGTCCTTTTTGAACGTAAAAGGTGAGAAAAAGGTAGTGGAAGCGGTACTAAAATGTTTTGCCTCCCTCTACACCGATCGCGCCATTAAATATAGGGAAGACCAAGGGTTCAACCATCACGACATAGCCCTATCGGTTGGGGTTCAGCTCATGGTGCGCTCCGATGTTGGATGCTCGGGCGTGGGGTTCACGATTGAACCGGAATCTGGTTTTGAGAACGCCATGCTGCTCTCAGGTGTTTGGGGTCTGGGAGAAAATATTGTCCAGGGCGTAATCAACCCCGATGAATTTTATGTCTTCAAACCTTCCCTGCGCCAAGGCAAATACCCCATCATCCAAAAAAAAATGGGGGATAAGAAACTGACCATGACCTATGCCACCACAATGGACCCGGCAACCACTGTTAATCGGCATACCACTTTTGAAAAAAGATCCCAATTTGTATTGAACGATAACGAGATCATTGCACTTGCCAAATGGTCCTTATTGATAGAGGAGCACTATAACAAACCTATGGATATTGAATGGGCCAAAGATGGACTCACCGAGGAACTTTTTATACTACAGGCGCGCCCAGAAACCGTGCATCAAACAAAGGACAAAAACATTCATATTTCCTACCAGCTGTTAGAAACCGGTAAATTATTGACCCAAGGAAATGCCGTGGGTTCCATGATCAAAACGGGCACCAC
>JBFIGS010000239.1:0-4135 GCA_041602195.1 Sediminicola sp.
CATTACAAAAGGTTTGTCTTTGATATAGGTATTGTATACCCGAAGCACATCCTCTTTGGTGACCTTTTTAATATTTTCTATGTCCTGTTCTATAAACCCTGGATCACCGGCAAAAACATTGTACCGAGCCAATTGGAATCCTTTCCCCAAGATGCTACTGATACCATTGTAAAATTGGGTTTCCAATCCAGCCTTGATACGCTCAATGTCCCTTTCAGAAACCCCTTCTTTTTCAAAAAGTGCAAAAGCTTCAAAAATTCCGGCTTCTACATCCTTCAAGCTCTTGTCATTATTGGCAGTGATACTAATTTGAAATTCCCCTGCAAGTTCTTGTGCATTATTATAGGCCCTAGTCCTAGATGTTAGATCTTTTTCCTTAACCAATATTTTATACAGGGGTGCTTTTTTCCCGTTACCTAGAATTTCTCCCAAGAAATCAAGGGCATAGGCATCTTCCGTATACTGCTGAGGTGTTGGCCAAACCATGTTCAGCTGAGGTGTTTTGGCAAAATTGTCCTCGTGGTACAATCGCTTGGTTTCAGATAGCGTTACAGGTTGTGGGACCATAGGTACAACTTCCTGACGTCTTTTGATTTCTCCAAAATATTTTTCGATCAAAGCTTTTGCTTCTTCAGTTTCAAAATCTCCTGACAATACCAAGGTTGCATTATTGGGACCATAAAAACGGTCATAAAATTCCTTTACGTCCTCAACGGTCGCATTTTGGAGATCTGCAAGTTCCCCAATTACTTGCCAATTGTAGGGATGGCCTTCCGGATATAAATTTTTGTCCAGCACCCAGCCCGTATGCCCATATGGGTTGTTATCCACTCGCTGTCTTTTTTCGTTCTGTACTACTTCCTGCTGGTTTGTAAAGGCCGATTCTGTGACCGTATTGATCAAATAACCCATTCGATCACTTTCCAGCCACATAATCATTTCCATAGCATTTTTTGGAACCACCTCGTAATAAACCGTACCATCTTTCCAGGTCCCTCCGTTAAGGGTTCCCCCGGCATCTTGTATTTTTTTGAAGAACTGGTCCTGGCCCACATTCTCCGATTCTTGGAACAACATATGCTCAAACAAATGCGCAAATCCCGTACGTCCCGTTTTCTCCCTATTGGAGCCAACCCCATATTGGATGGCAAGGGATACTATAGGGTCACTTTTATCTTGATGGAGGACTACATCCAAACCATTGTCCAATTCGTATTTTTCAAAATCGATGGAAAGTCTTGCTGTTTCTTCAACCTTTTTCTCGGTCTTACAAGAAGTCAAGACGAAACTCATGCTGAGAAATGCCAATAAAATTGATTTTAGCTTCATTTTTGATGTCATAAGGTGATTTTTGATTTAGTAGTTCTTAAATATACAATTGTCGCTTAATAAAATTCTATAATTCACTGTTAAATAGCATTATACACGCATATTGACGTGCATTTTAACCCAGCCAACCTTCCCTATCCAGTGATCTATATTGGATGGCTTCTCCAATATGCGACCCTATAATCTCCTGGGAATTGTCCAAGTCTGCTATGGTCCTTGCCACCTTCAGAATCCTGTCATAGGCCCTAGCAGAAAGGTTCAACCGTTCCATGGCATTTTTCAGCAAGGATTTAGAGGCATCGTCCAGTTTGCAATACTGCCTAATATGCTTGGTATTCATCTGTGCATTGTAATGCACGTGTTCCAAACTGTCGAATCTCAGTGTCTGCAATTCCCGTGCAGAGGTAACTCGCTTTCGGATTTCCACACTGCCTTCCCCCTTTCGTTCCTCAGACAACTTTTCAAAGGGTACTGGCGTCACTTCTATATGAATATCTATCCGATCCAACAAAGGGCCCGATACCTTGCTCAAATACCGTTGCATTTCTGCCGGAGATGAGGACACCGGAGCATCGGGATCATTGAAATAACCACTTGGGCTAGGGTTCATACTCGCTACCAGCATAAAACTACTGGGGTATGTCACCGTAAACCGTGCCCTAGAAATGGTGACCTCCCTATCTTCCAGTGGTTGGCGCATTACCTCCAGGACGCCCCGTTTAAATTCAGGAAGTTCATCCAAAAAAAGCACTCCATTATGGGATAGTGAGATTTCCCCAGGTTGTGGATAGGCACCCCCTCCTACCAATGCAACATCACTAATGGTATGATGTGGACTCCGAAAAGGACGTTGGTTCATCAATCCCATATTCTTGATCTTTCCCACCACACTGTGGATTTTAGTGGTCTCCAGGGCCTCATGAAGGGTCATGGGCGGTAAAATGGAGGGCAAACGTTTGGCCAACATGGTCTTTCCCGCTCCAGGGGGACCAATAAGAATGATGTTATGTCCTCCAGCAGCAGCAATCTCCATACAGCGCTTGATGCTTTCCTGCCCCTTTACATCCGAAAAGTCAAATTCCGGAAAATCCAAGCTCTTATAAAACTCCTCCCTAGTATCTATAATGGTCTGCTCCAAAGGCGATTCACTGTCAAAATAGGCAATGACTTCCTTTATGTTTTCTATGCCATATACTTCCAAACCGCTAACAATTGCGGCTTCGCGGGCATTTTCTTTAGGCAGGATAAACCCTTTAAATCCCTCTTCTTTGGCCTTAATAGCTATAGGCAATGCCCCTTTAATAGGTTGTAGGCTCCCATCTAAGGAGAGCTCTCCCATGATGATGTATTTCTCTATGTTTTCTGATTTGATTTGATTGGAAGCCGTTAAAATTCCCAAGGCAAGGGTAATATCATAGGCCGAACCTTCTTTGCGCATATCGGCTGGGGCCATATTGATGGTAATCTTTTTACCTGGAATTTTATAGCCATTGTTCTGTAAGGCAGCTGCAATTCTATAATTACTTTCTTTAATGGCATTATCGGGCAAACCAACCAAATGGTACCCTATGCCCTTGTCAACATTTACCTCAACAACAATTGTGGTGGCCTCCACCCCAAATACTGCGCTTCCATAAACTTTTGACAACATAAAAAATAGACTTGTTTCTCCCTAAAAGTAATTAAAATTTTTAGGTATCTACTATTTTCGATGAATAGAAGTATAATTTGTAGCTGTTCTTTTTAAAAAAAGTACTTCACTTGTTACTTTTCTTGTGTTTAGTCGGCTGAAAAATCAATAGGTTTTCCGATGTCTTTTTTATTTCCAGTTCATTCATCATCATTTTACGAAATTGGCCATCGATGAACATCTCGGCCTGGTCTTCATAATGGGGACTAAACGGATTTCCTGATTGCCCGGTCGGAAGAATACTATGGCTGTTATCGATATCCGAAAAATCTACGATGCGTCTGGTTGATGGTCCTGAACTTACCTTATAAAATCTACTGCTGTCATAGGGAAACCCCATATTATTTATTACTTCCCTGGCCCCATTTACTGGAAAAGGTCCCACATTAAAAAAACGCCGCAATAATGCTACCTGTCCGATCGGATGCCCATGTTCCAGCGTATGTACTTTGTCCCATGTCCATTGGGCACTATCTTCCCCAAAATCTGTTTTCAAAGATGCAATAGCCTCATCAAATGCCAGCCTTACTATGTCTTCTTTAGTTTCTACCTTCTCATTGGTCAGAGTATTATCCCACCAAACGGATGATGTCTTGGCTGCCAATGGTGCTATAGCCCGCTTAATCAAATGGGTGGCCAATATCTGTTGGAACATCTCCTCCCCCAATTCGTCCTCTAGGGTGTTCCTAAGGAAGAAATGGATCCATCTGTTGTAGAGAGTGCCCTCCACACTTTTTAAGGGGTAGCTTCCATCCCAACCCTGCAATAGCTCCAGCACTTTAAGCTCGTCTTGGGACAATGGAGCTTTATTCAGGGTTTTGACCAGATCCATTGCAGTACCGGCATCTACAGAAGATGTAACATCCAGCATCATGTTTTGGGTGGCGACCATATCCCAATCATTCCTTGGTTCCAATAGTTTTACAATGCGTTTGGCCCTATTCTCAGGCAGGTAATAGCCTGGATATAACAACCCGGCTATGGAGTCTGGTTGGTTATTGGCAGAATACACATAGTTCCATGGAGGATTTATGGCTTGTGGATTTTCTTCAAAATCCAGATAGCGCAAAATTTCCTGCTTCCCAGAAGCTCCATCCATGATGAATTTAGTGTGGG
>JBFIGS010000240.1:0-4131 GCA_041602195.1 Sediminicola sp.
GATGCTGGCTATAAGAATATTGAGTCGGCTGGATATGCCGAGGGGAAATTTTATAATATGTCCCCAACAGATTTCAAGGCATTTCTTAATGAAGTTGGTTTGACCCCCATAAGTACACATCAGGGCTCGGTAACCCTGGAAAATGCAGATAGCATGATAGCCGATGTAAAAGCAGCCGGATTCGAATACTTTGTGATACCGGTACCCCCAATGGGTCTCTTTACATTTAATCAGGAGGATAGGTCCATGGGTATGACTGGAGGTGCTTCAAATCTTGCCGAAATATTGACAACCCTTGGTAAAAAATGTAGCGAAGCGGGATTAAAGTTATTGTACCATAACCATGATTTTGAATTTGTGAAGGATAAGGATGGCATCGTAACCATTGATTATCTTTTGGAAAATACAGACCCCAAGTATGTAAATTTCCAAATGGACCTTTTCTGGGTGACCAAGGCAGGTGCCGACCCAATCGCCTATTTCAAGAAATATCCAGGCCGGTTTATAATTTGGCACGTAAAGGATATGGACGAACAGGGCAGGTTTTCTCCCGTTGGCAATGGCACAATTGATTTCGAAAGAATCTTGGCCGAAAAGGAACTCTCGGGAATGAAATATTATATGGTAGAGCAAGATATGACCTTCGATGGATTAAAGCCATTAGAGGCCATTAAAATAAGTCACCAAGGGATCAAGAAAATAGGGTTTAATTAATTACACCGAGTGGGACAAACCATTTGATCTTTCAAAAGCATAGTATAAGAAAACCCACAAGTTCACTTGCGGGTTTTTTTATGATTGTAAGTTTTTAAGACCTCCTATTGCCACCACCCACCTAGGACCTATAAAAGAGTCTACAGTCCACCCTTTTTCGGGTACACCAAATCTCAAAGTAATTGGACCATTCCAAGGTCCTTTCTCCTTGCAAATAAGAACCACAATAGGCCTCTTTTTGGTGACCTGGTTCCGCTTCCGGCTACTTGGTAAATGCATGCAGGGACATGGGGCCAAATCATTTGGGGTTTCCTATTATTGGGTTGAAAAGGAAATAGGCTTGCATATAGATTTTTTTTTGGACGGTAAAATCCATGGATATCACATTTTTATTTAGCAATTTTACGGTATAAAAGGTTCAAATGTGTTGGTTCACTTAAATAGTGGAAGGGAAAAAAAATAACAGTTGAATTTGGGTTAAGATTAAATGCTAACGGAGTAGTTCCTAGGGTGTTTTTTGGCTATTCTTGTATTTGGCAAAGGGACTGATATTGATGGGGTATTTTTTAGGACGGGATACCTAACTTGAAATGGAATGTGATAGATACGTATGAACTTGGAATTTTTTAATAACACTATAATAAGGTAAACAGATATGGCATCAGGGTTTTTTGCACTATTGGATGATATAGCAACACTTATGGACGACGTTGGGGCCATGAGTAAAATTGCAGGTAAAAAAACGGCGGGTATCTTAGGTGATGATTTGGCGGTAAATGCCGAAAAAGCCTCTGGATTTGTATCGTCCCGGGAGATTCCGGTACTGTGGGCCATTAGCAAGGGGTCCTTTATCAATAAAATAATTATTCTACCGATTGCCTTTCTGCTCAGTGCCTTCCTTCCCGTGGCCGTAACTATTATCCTGGTATTGGGGGGGCTATATTTGGCGTATGAAGGCGTAGAGAAAATCTATGAATTTTTAGTGCCTCACGAAGAAAACGTGGTAAAGATGCCAGAAAAAATGGAGAAAGCGGAAATCCTGGAATTGGAAAAGGAAAAAATAAAATCGGCCATTGTAACCGACTTTATTCTGTCTGTTGAAATAGTAATTATCGCATTGGGGACTGTAGTGAATGAACCTATATGGACCCAGATACTTGTGGTATCTATCATAGCTTTGGTCGCCACTGTTGGGGTATATGGAATTGTTGCGATGATAGTTCGCATGGACGATTTAGGTCTAAAATTCATTGAGCTGAACGGTAATAAGAGCAGTATAACGTATGCCATTGGTAAATTTCTTGTGGCAGCATTACCGGTAGTTATCAAAAGCTTATCTGTGATTGGCACCGTTGCCCTGGTACTGGTAGCAGGAGGGATTTTTGTACATAACCTGGAGTTTCTCCATGATTGGCTTCATGGTATTCCGGCCATTCTAGGGGAATTTATTGCCGGCTTGGTCATAGGTTTCCTCTGTTTATTGGTCGTATTAGCATTCAAGCGGATATGGAGAGCTTTTAAGCCAGATGTGAAGGAGTCCGAAATCTCAAAATGAACATCTCTTGCCATCACTCCATAGGTTAAGTGTCCCTATTGGTATAAAAAGATTTACACTCAGGATTCCCATGGCCTACAAACATTGAAAGAAGGGAAGAGGGTAGGGGCTAACTATGATGATCGCTTATCCTTTAGCATAGTTGAAGCTTGTAAGAGTTCCCCTTTATGGATAAGTATTATTTTTTAATGGTGAACTTAAAGGTACTTCCTTTACCTACCGTTGATTCTACCCATATTTTCCCTCCTAGATTCTCCACAATTTTTTTTACAATGGCCAATCCTATGCCAGTTCCAGAATATTTTTCTCGACCATGCAAGCGTTGGAAAACGACGAAAATCTTTTCAAAATATTCGGGTTCCATACCAATTCCGTTATCGGAGACGGAAAATTGCCAATGATTTTTCAAGGATTCTACGGATAACTTTATTTCCAATGGTTTATCGTCCTGGCAATATTTTAGTGAATTTGAGATAAGATTACTGAATATTTGGTAAATATTGCTCTTATTACCTCTTATAGTCGGCATTGGGTCTATGGTGAAGGTTGTATTTTTTCCCGTTAAAATTATTTTTTCTTTTTTTATTACACTATCTATTAATTCTTTGATATCAACTTCCTCGGTAATGACGGCATCGTTATCAATTTTCGATAAATTTAAAAGATCCAATATTAATTGCCGTAAATGAAGGCTACTTTCAACAGCGAAATTTAGATATTTTCTACCCTTATCATCGAATTCATTTTTATATCTTAAGTCTAAAAGAGTCAGAAACGTGGTTATGGCTCTAAGCGGTTCCTGTAGGTCATGAGAGGCGACATAAGCGAATCGCTCAAGTTCATTATTGGATTTGGTGAGTTTTTTAACGTGGTTCTCCAACTCCAGGTTGAGCTGTTTTAGCTTTTGATCTGCCAATTTTTGCAAGGTGATATCCCGCCCTATTCCCAGAAGGCCTATAACTTCATTGTGGTCATTTTTTATAGGGAGCTTGGTACTGGAAAGCCATAGGGGATCGCGGTTTTCCTTTTCAAAAAACTCCTCATAATTATATATTCCATTCCCGGTTTTAAGGATTTCCATGTCGTGTCTGTACCCAATGTTGGCCAACCTTTCATCAAAAATTTCCAAATCGGTTTTACCCAAAACCTCCTCTTCGTTTGTAGCGCCAATAAGGGTGTAATCCGTTTTGTTGCTGATTACCTTTCTGGCATAGGTATCCTTAAAGTAAATGGTATCCGGTAGATTGTCTATAAGTGTCCGCAAAAGATTCCTTTCTTCTTTTAAACGTTCTTTTGCACGTTGGCTTTCTGTTACATCTTCTACTTGTATAATTACCACCTGTTTCCCATTTAAGTTGGTTAAACGGCCATTTACCTTAGCATGGAACAGTTTGCCATCCTTCTTTTGATGTAAACAAATTAAATCATGGATGGCCCCATCCTCTGTCAAAGTTTCTTTTATTTGTTCCAATTTGGTCATTTGGTCGCTGGGCCGAATATCACCAACGGTCAGGTCCATGAAAGCATTTTTTTCATAACCGTAGATCTCCGAGGACATTTCATTGCAATCTAAGATTTGAAAGGTGTTAAAGTCCCAGATGAGCATGGCCGCAGGATTGTTTTCAAATAGAAATTTATATTTTCTTTCAGACTCCTCTAATGATTGTTTGTTCAGTAGATTCTCTGTGGCATCTCTGGCCACACCATACAATATATTATTTTGAGGATCATATTTTGCAGACCACATCATAGGTACCAAATGGCCCTTTTTGTGCCTATATCTATTGTAAAAATCAGTGGTTTGCAATCCGTCCATAACATTCTTTGCAATGAGGGCGGTCTTTTCCCGGTCCTCCTCAAAA
>JBFIGS010000241.1:0-4122 GCA_041602195.1 Sediminicola sp.
CTTGGTGCAAGTTCCTTGTATAGAAAGAAACTCCATGGGTGCCATAAAAGCAATTAACGCTGCAGAATTGGCGATGGATTCCAATCCAGAGAATGCCAAAGTTCCTTTGGACAAAGTGGTGAATACTATGTGGGAAACTGCCAAGGATATGAGCTCCAAATACAAGGAAACCTCAGAAGGCGGGTTAGCAGTAGGGGTTTATCTTAGCGATTGTTGATTTTTAATCACAACCTTGTTTGTGCCTTGTGTCGATGATATATATGATTTTCCAGGAATCTGATTCCTTGAACAACTGAAATGAATTCACCCCACAATGACTGAAGGTGTCATTTAGCCGAAACTCATAGGGGGTCCACGCATGAGCCATAGCCCCATCTATTTGAATATTGAAGGATAACAGTTTTTCCTCAAACTTTGTGGTGGTAGGGATACCCATGATGTGACTCACAAAATCATTGTAATCTTCGGACTGTACAAAGGTACTATCCATTTTGTTGGCAATCGTCTGAATAATTACCTGATCTGAAATTACGCTTTTCAGGAGCACAGAATCTTGTTGATGAAACCCTTTAAAGAATGTTTCAATGGTTTGCTTAACGGCGCTCTCTTCTGAGGATTGAGCAGTACCGTTTAAAACAAATAAACACAGGGAGAAACAGATTAAAATTCTCATTTTATGATTTTTAGAGTCCGATATCGAAAATAACTTAATTATTTTAAAGCCGAAACTAAGAATCCCTTAAAGTTTTTAAACAAAACTCCTTACTTTTATCGTCTTAAACCAAAATTCATGTCAGTAGCCAAAAAAGAATACAAAAGGGTAACCGTAAAATCCTTGATAGAAATGAAGAGGAACGGTGAGCGAATCTCCATGTTGACTGCCTATGATTTTTCCATGGCAAAAATTGTTGACGATGCCAATGTAGATGTTATTTTGGTTGGGGACTCGGCAAGTAATGTTATGGCCGGGCATGAAACCACACTACCTATTACCCTTGATCAAATGATCTACCATGCCTCATCGGTTATACGAGCGGTAAAAAGGGCACTAGTGGTTGTTGATATTCCATTTGGAAGTTATCAAAGTGATCCTAAGGAAGCCTTGCGTTCGGCTATACGAATAATGAAAGAGAGCGGAGCCCATGCGGTAAAGGTTGAGGGAGGAATAGAGATAAAGGAATCCGTAAAAAGAATTCTCAATGCAGGGATACCCGTAATGGGACATTTGGGGCTTACCCCACAGTCAATTTATAAGTTTGGCACCTACACCGTAAGAGCCAAGGAAGAAGAGGAGGCCCAAAAGCTACTGATGGACGCCAAGTTGTTGGAAAAATTAGGTTGTTTCGCAATTGTTCTAGAAAAAATACCAGCAGATCTGGCCAAGAAAGTTGCCGAGAGCATAAATATTCCAGTAATAGGTATTGGTGCAGGTAACGGAGTAGACGGCCAAGTATTGGTAGTACATGACCTTTTGGGAATTACCCAAGAGTTCAATCCCAGGTTCTTAAGGCGTTATATGAATTTATATGAAGAAATGGGAAATGCCATTTCACAATATGTCACAGACGTAAAAAGCAGGGATTTTCCTAACGAAGAAGAACAGTACTAATTGAATTTGGAGACTAAAACAATTTCTACGCCAAAAAACCTACAAGTCCTTTACGAGGATAACCACCTTATTGCCATTAATAAAAGACCTGGGGATATTGTCCAAGGAGATAAAACGGGTGATGCCCCATTAAGTGAGGTGGTCAAAGAATACCTTAGGGAAAAGTACAACAAGCCCGGAAATGTGTATTTAGGGGTTGCCCATAGATTGGACCGGCCAACATCGGGGATTGTTGTCTTTGCGAAAACATCAAAAGCCTTACCTCGACTCAATAAATTATTTGCCGAGAAGGATGCCAAGAAAACGTATTGGGCCGTTGTAAAGAACGTTCCAGAGAACCCCTCTGCCACCCTTACCCATTGGTTAAAAAGAAATACGAAACAAAATAAATCCTACGCCCATAAACATGAGGTGCCAGATAGTAAAAAAGCTATCTTGGATTATAGATTGCTGAAGAAGTTGGACAATTACTTTTTGTTGGAAATTGACCTAAAAACTGGAAGGCATCATCAGATACGGGCACAATTAAATGCCTTGGGATGCCCAATCAAGGGTGATCTAAAATATGGGTTCGATCGCAGCAACAAAGATGGCAGTATACATTTGCACGCCAGAAACCTGTCTTTCATTCATCCGGTAAAAAAGGAAATGCTCCATTTGGTTGCCCCTCCCCCTGACGAACCCGTTTGGAATGCTTGTCTTTAGATATTCTATTTATAGGTCCGAACACTTTCTATGACAACGGACCCTAATATCAAAACCCCTCCGAAAATCGTCATCAAAGAAGGTATTTCAGCTAAGAAAATTGCGCCAATTATTATTCCATAAACCGGTTGAACACTACTGATAATACTTGCGGTTGTAATGGAGAAATATTTAAAACTGTTCAAAAACAAGGTATGTCCAATAGCCGTAGTCACTAAGGCAAGGGTTAAAAGCCCTTTCCATTGGCTAAGCACTGCATCGGTTTCCAAAAAGAAAAATACGGGAAATAACAAAGCACCTACAATCACCATTTGGTAACACATTAATGCTGATCCATTATAATGCTTTACCCTTGCCTTTAGTACAAGATTCCTCAACGCATAAAAAAGTGCGGACAAAACCCCTACTCCAACTGCAAGGGTATAAGAGTTGCCCATTTCAAATTTAGGGACCAAAAAATAGATGCCAGCCAATACCATGATACCCAATAAAAGGTGGATTTTTAAAAATTTGGTCTTGAGCAAAACTGGCTCCAGTAAAGACGTAATTACCGGGTAGGTAAAAAGAGACAGCATTCCGATGGCAACATTGGACAATTTTAATGCATAGAAATAAGTAATCCAATGTAAGCCCATAAAGATCCCACTCATTAAGATGGGGAGATAATCCTTTTTATCAATACTTAAGGATATGCCTTTCCATTTGCAAAAAAGCCATAGTAACAAAAATGCCAAAATAGCCCTGGAAGCAATGGTGATTGGCACAGGCAATTGAATAAACCTGCCCAAGGCACCGGATGTGCTCACGAAAAGCATGGCCAAATTAATTTCGAGCAGATTAGCTAGGTGTGGGTTCTTTGAACTCAACTTCATTTATCTAGTAAGCGTCAAAGCCTTTTCCCTTATTATTTGAGCTACTGGTCTATTCTCCAAATGGCTTTCTAGCCATGAAAGGATATCCAAATATAAAAATGCCCTTTTTTCAAATGGATGATCTTCGTATTTCTTAAGCTCATTATAAAGTTTTTGGAATTCATCCTTTAGCTCGTGCGGATAGATATTCCCCAAGTTTCTTAAAAACTTGATCATTTCCTTCTGTACGGCGTGTAGATCGTTCATCTTCAACAAAAATTTATACGTACTCTTTAACTGTACCTCAAGATGGTAATCCATTCCTGCTTCATAATGGGCAACAAGACTCAGAACACGGGCGAAGCACATGAGATCTTCGCGCATCTTTAAGTTTTTGTTGTTTATGATTTTTTTTAGGTATTGGATACAGGTTTTATTATCACCCATGCTAAAGTATAAACAGGCAATCTTGTAGTAAAAGACCATGACATGGTGCTCATCAATTCGCTCTTTGTGCTTATTGATGCCGTATTCAATTATTTTGACCAGATACAACCCTTTTTCAAAAGTCCCTTCCATAAAATGGAGGTTCAATTTATTGGAGTTGATGTAAAGAAATGCCAAAGAAGAAATATTATCATTTTTCGGAAACTCTTCGCTATTGACCATGGCCTCTAATTTCTCCAAAGTTTCCTTAAACTGGGAACTGTATTTTACATAGAATAAGGATTCCAAAAGATAATGGTTGCCCTTTAAAAAGAAAACAGGATTTAAGTAAATCATCTCCTTATGTTCATAAAAAAGGTCTACCCATTTGCTGGAATATTTATAGCAGGACAAAAAATCCTGTGTTAAAAAACTATACCATAAATACGCTTTATAAAGCCAAAGTTTTTCCCTAAATCCGAGGTCCTCAATATTGTAATCCGGTAAATGCTCATCAAAATACTTTTTTAC
>JBFIGS010000242.1:0-4122 GCA_041602195.1 Sediminicola sp.
ACTCGGTGGAGCCGTAAACAGTGGGGGACAAAGGGGAGAGGGTACCATGACAGCCCCAAACAGTGAAGTAGTGCAACGCTGCATAGTCGAAGCAGTCAGAAACGCCCAAATACAGAAAGGGGAGATCGATGTTGTTAATGGACATCTGACGGCAACAGGCAAGGATGCGGTGGAGATCCAAAATTGGAGTGCAGCCTTGGAGCGTTCGGGAACAGAGTTTCCCTATGTGAATTCTTTTAAGGGAATGATGGGCCATTGCTTGGCGGCCGCTGGGAGTTTGGAATGTGTTGCTGCCTTATTACAATTTAAGGAAGGACAGGTTTTTGGAAATATCAACTGTGAAGACATACATCCTGAGATCTTGGAGGTGGTGGATGCTATCAAAATTCCCCGGGAAACCATCGCATATCGTCCAAAAATTATAGCCAAGGCCAGTTTTGGCTTTGGGGATGTAAATGCATGTGTTATTTTTAAGGCTTATAAAAACGATTAAGAACTACCGATTAAAAAATATATGGAAGAGAGATACGAGCAATTAAAAGGGATCATAAAAATTTACCTCCCTGAGGACGTAACGATAGAAGACATCACGCCCGACAGTCATTTTATCAATGAATTGAACATCAACTCCGCTAATTTGGTAGATATTGTATTGGATGTGGAAGATGCCTTTAACATTGTTTTGGAAAATGAGGATATGGATCAAATGAAGACCGTAAAGGATGCTTTGGCCATTATTGACGCCAAGCTCAAAGCATCTTAGGTATTAAGGTTAATAAAAAGAAACAGTTTTCTTTTCGATTAAGCCTCCTTCTTTTCGGCAAGCATCATGGATGCCGCCACGCCACCGATAAGGGCCAGGGCTATAACACTCAATGACAGCCATTCTGGGAATTCTACATAATGTGATAAGAGCATTTTTATACCCACAAAGGCGAGGATCACCACCAAACTGTAGTTGATATACTTGAACTTCTCCAACATTCTGGAAATTAAAAAGTACATGGATCTAAGGCCTAGGATGGCCAAGATATTGGAACTGAAGACGATAAAGGGGTCTGCTGTAATGGCCAGAATGGCAGGAATACTGTCCAGCGCAAAGAGGATATCTGTAAGTTCTATGACAATAAGCGCCACAAAAAGTGGGGTTGCGGCACGAATTCCCATTTTTCTGATAAAAAAATCATGCCCGTGCAATTTGGTGGAGATCGGGAAAATCTTTTTTACCTGTTTGAAAATAAAGGATTTGCGAGGATCAAAATCTTCCTCATCAGATTTTAGCATTTTAAAGGCAGTATACAATAAGAACACTCCAAATACATAAATGATCCACTCAAACTTCGTGATCAGGGCCACGCCAAAAACAATCATAAGGGCCCTAAAAACAATGGCTCCCAGGATTCCCCAAAACAGAACCCGGTGTTGGTACAGGGGCGGTATACTAAAGGATGAAAATATAACGGCGATCACGAAAACATTATCAACACTTAAGGAAAGCTCTATCAAGTACCCTGTAATATACTTTATGACGGCCTTACTAGGGGTCAGGTCTGTTGGATTGGCAATATGGTTGCCTTCGAAGAGCCAGTAGATCACGCCGCTAAAGGACATGGCCACGGTAACCCAAATAGCGGTCCATATGGCAGCCTCTTTGGTTTTGATAACGTGTTCATTTTTATGGAAAACACCAAGATCCAATGCGAGGAAAACCAAAATTAGAGCGATAAAAGCAATCCAGACCAACATAGCTATTTTTTAGGATCACAAAGCTAAACATCCTAAGATATTTTGGTGCAAAAAATTCAAATAAATTGAGGTTGAAGTAAGTAGTAGTGGAAACTTAAAAAAGAACAGCCTAATGGATGATCATTAGCAGTCAAATAAAAATGGGTCTGTAGTTGTCTACAGACCCATTTCTAATTAAAATATTTGTTTTCTCTTGAATTTAAAGGATGTGAATCCTTTGTGGTATTAGGTACAAGAATTGATATCCCTGCAATTAATGAGCTTTAATTTTATCCTTTCGTTTTTTTAATTGTCGTTCCAGATCATCCACGGTCTTGGCAATGGAGGCTTCGAAACTACCGTTGCTCGACTCAGCAAAGAGGCGCGGCCCAGGGGAACTTAACCTTATGGCACAGATCATTCCTGTATCTGGGGAAGCAGTATTTTCTGTTTTAAAGAAAATATCGGCACGAATTATAAAATCATACTTGTCCAATAACTTGTCTACTTTTTTACCAGCAAATATTTCCAAACGTTCGCTGGCTTTTACACCATCATATTCAAAGTTTATATTCATAATAATTCTAATTTTTGTTTAAGGTAAAGAGGTAAAATAAAGAAAGCAAATATTTTTAATTAAGGTAAACATAAATTTTAGGTTGTCAAAACGTTAAAGACTGATTTTCTGAATATTATATTTTTAGGGAAAAGAAAAAATGTCTAACTTAATAGGAGTTTCTAAGTTCTCCCACAAACCCTAAATCCTATTAGTATGACAGCAACAAGGTTTAAAGAGTATCCGGAAGGGAGAGTTTCTAGCAGAAGTACCAGTGTTTTACGCTTGGAACGGAACAATAGAGATATCTTTCAGTTAAATAGAATGTTGTGCTGTTATAGGTGTGAACCAAGGACATATGAACGATATGAGGAACTGACGGCATTAAAGACGAGATTACTACAACTTCGAAAATCCAATCTAGAAATTATTGCTGACATAATAAATGGGGAGGAACCACCAAAAGGAAGACTGGGCAGAATCCGTAAACAGCTATTGGAATTTAACGAACTACAGAGGCGAGTGGAGGATTATCGCAATCCGATCCGATTTGTGGGGTAACCCTCATTCCCAAATAGTCTATTTTACATAATATAAATTATAGGGCAGAATATGTGCATATCGTAAAACAGCGTACAGCAGGATTTTCGTATAGCTCCGCTATTTTGCATAATACCAGATATAGCACCTTTAGGTCTATATCGTCAGGTATTATGTAAAAGAAAATCTTGCAACCAAAGCCTGAAAATGAAACACGTATGTGTTCTATATCGTCACAGCCGCATCAACCCGCCGTCAAAGGCAATCAGCCAATGGCTAATTTCCTATGCGCGTATGTCAATGCTGTTTTACTGGAATCATTGATTCTTACAACCTGCAAGAATTCTATATCGTCACAGCTGCACCAACTCGCTGCCAAAAGCAATCAGCCACTGGCTAATTTCTTTTATCACGTATGTAAAAGAAAATATTGTACGTCTGTATTGTCAAAGCCGCACCAACCCGCCGAAAAAAATCAAATAGATTTTCTATACCTTAAGCTGTCTTAATTTAATAATACATTCTAAAATCAAGTAATTTGCATACATTGTAATGTCTTTGGTGCAACTCTTCTACAACATCCAACATATTGTCATCTTCTTTAAATAAGTTAAAGAATGCTTTATCAAGATTTGAGCTACTTATTCCATTAAATTCATTACCATAGCCAGAAACTCCTTTTGCGCCAGTGATATCCAAAAAGTATTGAGCTTCCTCTTCATCTAAATCTAGGATTTTTGCATTTGAAAAATGTAAAATTTTTCCTTTTAACCTTCCTTCAAAAATTTCTGCAATTTCTTGTAAACTATAGTAGTAGTCATTTAAACAAATACTATTTGCTTCACCGGTTATAACCAAATAGATTATTTCATAGTCTTTAAAATTATGATCATCCAAGACCAGTGCATTTAAGCTAGCTTCCAGTCCTTCAATGGTGTCGCACGTTTTATAGATACTTGTAATTCCATATTTCATGGCCAATTGTTCCAAGTTTTCTTGTGCTTCGGTAACCTTGTCCGTTTCTATATCCTGAACCGCTTCCAAACAATAAATGAAATAATCTGCATCATTAAATTGCTCTTGGGGTAATTGTCGTCTTTTCTCTAACAAGTTTCTGAAATTATATAAAGTATCTTAACACAAAATTACTGCAACTCTTCTAGTATTACAGCGTTTTGCTAATAATTCCGTTCCACACATATTGTCCTCCCTCCTGTTGATAACTGTCGGGGTGCGGCATAAAAAGTAGAGAATCTCAATCTTTACTTTTTATGCCGCACCAAAATCAAAGTACTATTGCG
>JBFIGS010000243.1:0-4111 GCA_041602195.1 Sediminicola sp.
CTCCAAGATAGAGTCTACTTTTAGATAGCGCTGCTCCCCATTAGGCCAAACGATCCTGAACTCCCCACTGAACTCCTTCCCTCCGTAATAGGCGGCTTCAATTCCTTTATGGCAGAGCGCTCTATCTTCTGGGTGGATCATATTGAGCCAATCTCCATAGTCTCCATTATAGTCTTCCTTGCCCAGTCCATAAAGAGGGTACATCTGGTCACTCCAGTAATGCCCGTTCTTGGAAAAGTCATACTCCCAAATGCCAACATTGGCCGCCTTGGTGGCTATGGCCAGCCTTTCGGTCATTTTATTATATTCGAGCTCCGCTCTTTTCTCCTTGTCAATATCTTGGAAGGTTCCAAAGAGTCGAATACACTTGCCCTCCACTATCTCAGCCTCACCTTTGGCCCTGACCCAAAGCTCCCTGCCCTTGGCCGTTACGATGATAAGCTCTGTGTCCCAAGCTTCTCCCTTGGCAATACCGTTTGCCACCAAGTTGGTTATTTTATCGCGGTGCTCCCCTTCCTTGTAAAAGCTAATGCCCTCTTCCAAATTTGGTACGTAGGTGCTCGGCAATTCGTGGATCTTCTTGGTACTGTCCGTCCAGTACAATGTATTACCAATTAAATCTACCTCCCAACCCCCGATATTGGCAACAGACTCTACTTTTTCGAGCACCTCCTCCTGTCTCTTTACCTCAGTGATGTTCGCTACCGCAACGATAAGACCACCAACGGAGTCATCACTTTTTCTCCAAGGGTTCATTTTCCATTCCAGCCACTGAATGGCACTCTCAGCAACATTGAACTTCTGCTCTTTCATCACAAGGGAATTGCCCTTCAAACAAAATTCCATCGCCCTTTTTACTTCCTCGGAGGTGTCCGGGACCCAGTCGAAAATATGTTGCCCTTCAAAATGTGCATCATCCCTATTGAACTCTTTGCTCCATTCCCCAGAAAACTCCATAAAGCAAAGGTCCCGATCTAATGCTGCAATAGGTAGTGGGGCATCACTTATATAGGTTTTTTTAAACGTTGGTTTCAAATTTTATTTCTTTTTAATGCAACTTAAGGAACACCCGTTTTACCGGCATAGCGTTCACAAGATAGGAATTATCCCAATGATTTTCTCAAACCACAGCTGTAAATGACCAGCTCACACATAATTTCATGCCTTTTACACAGAAATAACGACCAATCAAAAACCTTGGTATTCCCAAGCCCAATACCCCGCCGATGTCGAGAACAGATTATTCCAATTCTGGCAACCCTTTTGGATCAAAATTTCGGTCTTAAAGAGGTAATACAGCTCTTAAGTGATTGTGGTTTAACATCGGGATAGGATTAGATCTCTAAAATTTTCATTAAATTCACGGGCATATCAATTTCTAACATCAAAAAACACCTATGAAAAAATTATTACACCTAAGCACACTTTTATTCTTGTGTTGCAGCTTCATGGTAAATGCCCAAAAGAAACGAAGTACTTCGGAGAAAACAAATACAGATGAGATTTCTTTGGAAGGAATGAAATTAAGGAATGTAGGTCCGGCATTCCTTTCGGGAAGGATAGCGGATATTGCCGTTCATCCCAACGATCAAAATGTCTGGTATGTGGCCGTTGGCTCAGGAGGCGTTTGGAAAACTGAAAATTCCGGAACAACTTGGATACCTTTATTCGATAAAGAAGCTTCGTATTCAACTGGCTGTATAACGATAGACCCAAACAACCCTTCTACCATATGGGTGGGCACAGGGGAAAATGTCGGCGGACGTCATGTAGGCTACGGTGACGGTGTTTACAGAAGTAATGATGGAGGGAACAGTTGGGAAAACATGGGCCTTAAGGCTTCCCAACATATTTCAGAAATTATCGTTCATCCTTCCAATCCTAATATTGTTTGGGTAGCTGCACAGGGACCCCTTTGGAGCAAAGGAGGAGAACGAGGTCTTTACAAAACTACAGACGGGGGTAAAACCTGGAATAATGTACTCAAAGGAAACGAATGGACAGGGGTAACGGATATACAGTTGGACCCCAGAAACCCAGATAGAATATACGCCGCAACATGGCAAAGACACAGGACCGTTGCCGCCTTGATGGGCGGTGGACCAGATTCTGGCCTGCACCGGTCCGAAGATGGGGGAGAGACCTGGGAAAAATTGAGCAGTGGCCTTCCCAAATCTAATATGGGCAAAATAGGCATTGCCATTTCGCCCCAACAGCCCGATGTTTTGTATGCAGCCATAGAATTGGACAGAACAAAAGGTGCCGTTTACAAATCTGAGGACCGTGGAGCTTCGTGGAAAAAAATGTCAAATACCGTTTCTGGGGGAACTGGCCCACACTACTATCAGGAATTATATGCGAGTCCACATGAATTTGACCGTCTGTATTTGATGAACGTTCGTATCCTGACCTCTGGCGATGGAGGAAAGACCTTTGTTCAGCTACAGGAAGAGGACAAACATTCGGATAATCACTCACTGGCCTTTAGGGCCGATGACCCCGATTATTTATTGGTAGGAACAGATGCTGGTATCTATGAAAGTTTCGACAATGCCAAAACATGGAGATACATCAAAAATTTACCCTTGACCCAGTTCTACAAGGTAGCGGTAAATGACCAAAAGCCCTTTTACCATATTTTTGGTGGGACCCAAGATAATGGGTCTGCCGGAGGACCTTCCAGAACAGATGAGGAGGAAGGCATCCACAACGGACATTGGTACAAAACATTGGGAGCAGACGGACACCAGTCTGCCACCGACCCTGAATTCAATAACATCATCTATGCAGAGACGCAACAAGGTGGCTTGCACCGAATTGATCTAAACTCTGGCGAAGAAGTATTTATTCAGCCACAGGCCAGAGCTGGGGAGGGTTTTGAACGCTTTAATTGGGATGCCCCAATATTGGTAAGTCCACATAAGGCATCAAGATTATATTTTGCCTCACACAGAGTGTGGAAATCGGAGAATAGAGGAAATAGCTGGACACCCATCTCTGGTGACCTTACCAGAAACGAGGAGCGGATCACCTTACCTATTATGGGCAAGCAGCAGAGTTGGGACAATCCTTGGGATGTTGGTGCCATGTCTAACTACAACACTATCACTTCCTTGGCCGAATCCCCTCTAAAAGAAGGATTAATTTATGCAGGTACGGACGATGGTTTTATACAAGTGAGTTCTGACGGGGGACAAAATTGGAAGCGTATTCCCGTGACCAATCTCGGTATTCCGAGTCGATCTTTCGTAAATGATATCAAAGCAGATCTATTCGATGAAAATACAGTCTATGTTTCTTTGGACAATCATAAGGAAGGGGATTTCTCCACGTATTTGTTCAAAAGTACCAATAAGGGTGAAACCTGGCAGTCCATCAAAGGAAATATTCCTGACAACACCTTGGTATGGCGATTGGTTCAGGATCATGTCAACAAAAATTTGCTGTTTGCGGCCACGGAAAATGGAATTTACACCTCCATGAACGCTGGTAATTCATGGCAGAAACTACCAGGATCGCCCACAATCCCATTTAGGGATGTCACCATACAAAGAACCCATAACGATTTGGTTGGTGCTTCTTTTGGAAGGGGATTTTTTGTCTTGGACGATTATAGCGCTCTTAGGGAAATTACCTCTGAAACTATTAAGAAAGAAGGGACCTTGTTCCCTACACGGGATGCCCTGTGGTATGTGCCAAAAAGTGTAATAGGAAATACTGGGGCAGACTTCTATTTCGCCAAAAACCCAGATTTTGGCGCTGTTTTTACCTATCACCTTGCCAATGAAATTACAGATCTTGAAAAATCCCGAAAGGACACAGAGAAAGAACTGGAAAAGAAAAACCTGAACATTCCTTTTGCTGGTTGGGATAATTTGGAAGAAGAACGCAGACAGGAAGATGCGAAAATATGGCTCACTATTAAAGATCAGGCGGGAAATGTGATACGGAATGTAGAGGGTACTTCCAAAAAAGGGATCAATAGGATTGCTTGGGATTTAAGACACCCAAGTACTAGGCCCATTAGACCTGGACAAACAGAAGACGCCGGAGGGAGATGGAACACTGGCCCATTGGCGATGCCCGGGACCTATACCGCAACACTTTCCAA
>JBFIGS010000244.1:0-4104 GCA_041602195.1 Sediminicola sp.
AACGATTATTTCATTTTTAATGGATTGCAGTTTGTGAACAATACTGTTGTATTGTCTTCCACTAGCGGCAACAAAGAGAATGTCCCGTTTTTTGAGCTCCTCAAAGAGTTCAAAGAAACGTGAACTTACTTCATGGTTAGAATTCAACAGGGTGCCATCCATGTCCGTTACTACCATTTTTATTTTTGATAAATCCATTGCAGCATTTTTATTAGGTTACAAAGGTATTTGTTCTTGGGGTAAATGTGGAAACTACGAAAGTAAAGTTTGTGGTATTTTTGTAATATCAGCTACCATGGGCATCTTTGGGGAATAGGAAAAATAAATCATTATGAAATTTTATCAATCAGAAATAAGTCTACCACCCTTTAAAAGGGGCTTCCATATTATAACGGACCATATTGTTAGGGCTCTTCCAGAACTGAAAAGTATTGATATGGGCATGTTGCAGGTTTTTATCAAACATACGTCCGCAAGTTTAACCATTAATGAAAATGCGGACCCTACTGTGCGAATGGATTTTGAGAGCCATATGAATGTGATGGTTCCTGAGAATGCCTCTTATTACCAGCATGATTATGAAGGTTCAGACGATATGCCGGCGCATATTAAGTCTTCGTTGATGGGAGTCTCGGTGCAGATTCCTATCACCAATGGAGCCTTGAATTTAGGCATTTGGCAGGGCATACATCTGTGTGAGCACAGAAACTATGCCGGAGGAAGAAAATTGGTGGTTTCTGCTTTTGGTCATTAGTGGATAAACCGAATATTCGTAAATTAGGGATACGTTCTAAAATTAAGTCACTATGGGAGCAAAAGAGGATATCTTAAATAAAATTCAAATCTTGATAACCAATCATTTTAAGACCCCCGAGGAAGCATTTGCTTTCTTTGATAAGGATGGGGATGGTAAATTGACAAAGGGTGAGATTGTTGAGCTTTTGAAGAAAGCGGAGATCAATGGGTTTATTAGGGGAATGGTATCTACCAAATTGGTTGAAGGCTACGATAAATCTGGCGATGAGCTTATAGATTGGCAAGAGTTTAAACAGGCCATCGCGAAAATCCAGTAAATAAAAAATCCGATTCATATGAATCGGATTTTTAATAAGCGAGATATATTGTTAATGTTACTTTATTTGATTCACAACAGCCTTGAAAGCTTCTGGGTGGTTCATTGCCAAATCGGCTAAAACCTTACGGTTAAGCTCAATGTTGTTGGCTTTTACTTTCCCCATAAACTGAGAATAGGACATTCCGTGTAATCTAGCACCTGCATTAATACGGGTGATCCATAGGGAACGGAAAGTTCTTTTCTTGTTTCTACGGTCTCTGTAAGCATATAACATTGCTTTTTCAACCGCATTTTTAGCTACTGTCCAAACGTTTTTACGTCTTCCAAAGTAACCTTTGGCTTGCTTCATCACTTTTTTTCTCCTAGCGCGTGAAGCAACTGAATTTACTGATCTTGGCATAATTTTAAGTTTTTTTGTAGTAGGCGTTCTGAATGTATTTCAAAATCTTTTTAAGGCCTAACTCCAGGGTTAATACTAATTACCGTAAAAAACGATTACTTTAAACGTAATTGTTCTTTAATACTGTTAACATCCGCCTCGTGTACTAAAGTAGAGTGGGTTAACGCAAGCTTACGCTTTTTAGACTTCTTCGTTAGAATGTGGCTCTTAAATGCGTGCTTTCTTTTGATTTTACCGGTACCCGTAAGCTTAAAACGCTTCTTGGTACTGGATTTTGTTTTCATCTTAGGCATCTTGTTCCTATTTATGGTTTATCTCGCTTATTATCTTTGCTGTTGCCCCAAAACTCCGGGAGTCTCAACAGGTATTTTTTGTTATGCTATATTGCTTTGGAAACTAAAAAGAAATACGTTCTTATTTCTTTGTTTTCGGAGCAAGGAACATCGTCATACGCTTTCCTTCCAATCTCGGCATTTGCTCTACCTTCCCTAGCTCTTCCAATTCGGAGGCCAGTTTCAGCAACAATATCTCGCCTTGATCTTTGTATACGATAGATCTTCCTTTAAAGAAGACATAAGCTTTTAGCTTTGCGCCATCCTTTAAGAATTTTTCAGCATGTTTCTTTTTGAACTCATAATCATGATCATCCGTCTGTGGACCAAATCTGATTTCCTTGACCACTACTTTAGTGGCTTTGGCCTTCATGACCTTTTCCCTTTTCTTCTGTTCGTAAAGAAACTTCTTGTAATCCGTAATCTTACATACGGGTGGATCTGCTTTTGGAGAAATCTCCACTAAATCCAACTCTAATTCTTCAGATTTTGCTAGTGCGTCCTTTAAAGAGTAAACACCCACTTCAACATTATCACCTACCAAACGTACGTTTTGAGAGGTAATTGCTCTGTTGATATTGTGCGGATTCTTATTTTCTCTTCTAGGCTGTGGCCTAAATCTTTTTCGTATTGCTATGGCTAATATATTTTAGTTAAACATTAATTTTTTAAAACGACTTTAAGGTACTATTTATTTCATTAGTAACCAAGTTGGCGAAGTCTGTTAAGGAGATAGAGCCTAAATCATCGCCTCCATGTCTTCTAACAGAAATCGTGTTTTCCTGTTCCTCATTGTCCCCTACAATCAGCATAAACGGTATCTTGTTCATTTCTGCCTCTCGTATTTTCTTGCCAACAGTCTCACTTCTCTTGTCTACAAGGGCGCGAATTTCGTGATTTTCTAGGGAATTTAAAACTTTTTGGGCATATTTTTCATGCTTCTCACTTATAGGCAATACAATAGCCTGTTCTGGGATCAGCCATAAAGGGAAATTTCCTCCTGTATGTTCAAGTAAAAGGGCAATGAATCGTTCCATACTTCCAAAGGGGGCACGGTGAATCATGACCGGTCTGTGCAATTCATTATCACTGCCTTTGTAGGTAAGGTCAAAACGCTCCGGTAAGTTGTAATCTACCTGAATAGTTCCCAATTGCCATTGTCTGCCCAGGGCATCCTTTACCATAAAGTCCAGCTTTGGGCCATAGAAGGCAGCTTCCCCACTTTCAACAACAAAATCCAAACCTTTTTCTTTGGCAGCATTTATAATTGCATTTTCTGCTTTTTCCCAATTTTCAACCGAGCCAATGTATTTTTCAGGGGTGTTGAGATCCCTCACGGATACTTGGGCCGTGAAATTTCCAAAACCTAGAGATCCCAAAACATATAAGGTAAGGTCTATGACATTTTTAAATTCTTCCGCCAATTGGTCCGGGGTACAGAATATATGGGCGTCATCCTGGGTAAAACCACGTACTCTGGTAAGACCGTGCAATTCTCCACTCTGTTCGTACCTGTATACGGTGCCAAATTCAGCAAAACGTTTCGGTAAATCTTTGTATGAATGTGGTTTGAAATTAAAAATCTCACAATGGTGGGGGCAGTTCATTGGTTTCAACAAAAATTCCTCATCCATTTTTGGGGTTCTGATAGGCTGAAAGCTATCTTCCCCGTATTTGGCATAATGCCCTGAAGTCACATACAGCTCCTTCTGACCAATATGTGGAGTTACAACCATTTCGTAACCTGCTTTCTTTTGGGCCTTTTTTAAGAAATTCTCCAAACGCTCCCTAAGGGCTGCTCCTTTCGGTAACCACAAAGGAAGGCCTTGTCCTACTTTTGCCGAAAAGGTGAACAGTTCCAATTCCTTGCCCAATTTTCTATGGTCGCGTTGCTTGGCCTGCTCCAATAGTTCCAGGTATTCGGTGAGTTCCTTTTGTTTTGGAAAGGAGATACCGTAGACACGGGTCAACTGCTTGTTGTTTTCGTTCCCTCTCCAATAGGCACCGGCAACACTCAATATTTTTATGGCCTTGATGATCCCTGTATTGGGGATGTGTCCCCCGCGGCAAAGATCGGTAAATGTATCATGGTCGCAGAAGGTAATGGTACCGTCTTCAAGATTTTCTATCAGCTCTACCTTATATTCATTTCCTTGTGCCTTATATTTATTTAAAGCTTCCGCTTTGGTCACGGCACGCATCTTATAATCGTGCTTTCCACGGGCTATTTCAATGGCCTTTTTTTCTATTTCTGGAAAGTCTTTCTCGGATATACTGCGGTCGCCAAAATCAACATC
>JBFIGS010000245.1:0-4090 GCA_041602195.1 Sediminicola sp.
ATATTTGTATGTTAAAAGAATCCTCCTTGTTGTCGACCAAAATTATATGGATCGTTAGGGCAAAAAAAACCACACTGATGAACAGTGTGGTTTAATTCTAGATTCCAATAAGAATACTAGTCCATAGCAAAATCATACCAGGATTAATTGGGGTGATAGTAGGTATTAAAAAAATTATAGTGCATCCAATACTTCTTGTGGTAATAGAACCTTATCAATGACATGAACCGCTCCATTTGTTGTGGCCACATTGGCAATCACAACTTGTGCATCAGAATCAGTGGCATCTCCTATAAAGACACCGCCAGAAAGACTTACAGTCACATTTTCCCCCTGCACTGTTTCAATCATCATTCCATCGGTGAGGTTTGTAGCATATGCAGCTGTTCCAGCAACAACATGGTATGTCAACACCTTTGCCAGTAACGCTTTTTCATCGGCTGTATCAAATTCACTTAAATTGGCATATCCCAATGTATTTAAAAGAGCTTCAAAAGCCTCGTTTGTCGGAGCAAATACAGTGAATGGACCTTCAGAACTCAATGTAGCTACCAAGTCGGCATCTGCCTGAACCAGGGCATCAACCAATAGGCTGAGGGCTGCAGTGGCCTGTGCGGTTTCCACAATGTTCATAGAGGGAGGGTTAAGGGCGTTCAATACTTCTTGTGGCAGTAGAAGTTTGTCAATAACATGCACCACACCATTGGTAGTAGCGACGTCTGGAACAACTACTTCGGCTGATTCATTTGTAGCATCTCCGATGAAAACTCCTCCATTTAAATCAACAGATACGTTTTCACCCTGAAATGTTGCTATTCTCATATCCTGCGTTAAGTCAGTGGATAATGCGGCAGTACCAGCAACAACATGATAGGTCAAAACCTTGGCCAACAATGCTTTTTCATCTGCGGTATCAAAATCTTCCAAGCTGTTGTAATCATCTCCTAGAGCTGCCAATAGCGCAACAAAAGCATCATTAGTAGGTGCGAATACAGTAAATGGTCCGTCTCCACTCAAAGTGGCTACCAAGTCGGCATCGGCCTGAATAAGTGCATCAACCAAAAGACTTAGGTCTGCGGTTGCTTGGGCTGTTCCTACAATGTTCAGGTCAATGGACATCTCTTCTTCCATTACATTATTATCATCGTCGTTACAGGATAGTAGGGATAATGAAAATAAAGCCATGAAGGCCAGGGCATTTAATTTGAATAATCGTCTCATAATGTTTTAGGTTTTAAGGATTATGTTAAAAAATACTTTGAATAGCAATCAAGTTTCTTTAATCATGCCTTATGTGGTAAGGCACATTTACTTAATTAGGTTCAACCATACTGTTTAAGAAAAAAAGTAAATAATTAAACACAATCAAACTTAGGGAAAATATATTTTTGTTTATGATTATTTAAAAAAAGTTTAACAAAGTATAATTCTGTTATTTAGAGTCAGTTAAAGCGACAAAGGGATTTGGAAATTTTGGTGGATGGTACATCTTTTTTTGCGTTAACCCATAAATAGGGATTGCCAAAAGAGATTATGACATCTGCGAATTTTGTATTTTTGCATATTGATTTGAAGAAGATGAAAAAAGTTGTAGTAGGACTTTCTGGGGGAGTGGATTCCAGTGTAACCGCATACTTGTTAAAAGAGCAAGGTTATGAGGTGATTGGCTTGTTTATGAAAAACTGGCACGATGATTCAGTGACCATTTCTGATGAGTGTCCATGGTTGGAGGATAGCAATGATGCGCTTATTGTAGCCGAAAAATTGGGGATTCCCTTTCAGACGGTAGATTTAAGTGAGCAATATAAGGAGCGGATCGTGGATTATATGTTCCACGAATATGAAAAGGGTAGAACGCCCAATCCAGATGTCCTATGTAACAGGGAGATCAAGTTCGATGTATTTATGAAAATCGCGCTTCAATTGGGAGCAGATTATGTGGCTACTGGACATTATTGTAGGAAAGGGACCATCAGCAATCCAGATGGTACTGAAACCTATCAACTTTTGGCAGGAGTAGACGGTAATAAGGACCAATCCTATTTTCTTTGTCAATTATCTCAAGAACAGTTGGCCAAAACGCTCTTCCCAATTGGGGAGCTGACCAAGCCTGAAGTACGTAAGATTGCAGCGGACAACGATTTGATCACGGCAGATAAGAAAGATTCCCAAGGACTTTGTTTTATTGGAAAAGTGAGGCTTCCAGATTTCTTACAGCAGAAACTGAAACCCAAAAAAGGTGTGATCGTAGAAGTGCCTTCGTCTTTGGCCCATTATCAAACAGATGTACCAACTTTTGGTTCAAAAAAGGAAGAATTGGCCTATTATGCCATCAAACCAAATTACCAACTTGAAGACGGTAGAATAGTGGGAGAGCACCAGGGGGCACACTATTTCACCAAAGGTCAGCGTAAAGGACTGGATGTGGGGGGGACAAAAGAACCTTTATTCGTCATTGAAACCGATGTGGAAGACAATATTATATACACGGGACAGGGAAAGAGCCATCCGGGATTATACAGAAGAACCCTTTTTGTGAGCAATGAGGAATTGCATTGGGTGCGCACAGATTTGGCTTTAAAAGCGGATGAGACTATGCAAGTGATGGCCAGAATACGTTACAGGCAACCGTTGCAAAAAGCTACCCTATATCAAACTGAGGGTGGTATGTATGTTGATTTTGAAGAAAAACAATCAGCCATAACCGAAGGTCAATTTGTGGCCTGGTATCTGGAAGATGAACTAATAGGATCAGGAGTGATTTCATAATATGGTAAAAAACATCCTAGTCCTTTTTATCTTTTTTACCCTTTTTGGAGCAGGAGCTCAGGAACATGCATGGGTTTATTTTAAGGATAAAGTTGGAGTGGATGAAGCCTTGGCCAATCCAGAAACTATTCTAACTGCCCGTGCTTTGGCCAGAAAGAACAGGTTTGAAATTCCAGTAGATGAAAGGGATGTCCCGGTCAATGAAAGTTATATTGCCCAACTAAAAGGGCAAACCGGTATTGCCGTAAAAGCCAAATCCAAGTGGTTCAATTGTGTTCACGTCATTGGAAGTATTAATGATATTGCTTCACTTTCCAGTTTGGATTTTGTGGATCGAATTTTTTATGCCGATAGAAGCCTCAATGCAAAAGCCGGAAAATCTCCCAAGGATAAAAGTAAACCCGATAACCATAGAAATAAGTTTTTAGCCCAGAAAGCTAATTTTGTCTATGGACAAAGTGAAGCGCAGATTTCACAGTTAAAGGTAGAAGCCCTACACCAATCTAATTTTACAGGGGAAGGCGTATGGATTGCTGTGATGGATGGAGGTTTCCCTAATGTAGATCAACTTACTGCGTTTTCCCGTTTACGTTCCAATAATGATTTATTGGGGGGCTATGATTTTGTAGGGCGCACTACCAATATTTACGCTCCAGATGGCGATAGCCACGGTACAAGGGTCTTATCAGATATGGGGGGATATTTAGAGAATCAGCTTGTGGGGACCGCGCCAGATGCCAGTTATATGCTGTTTAGAACCGAGGATGGGGCTACGGAGACTCCTGTAGAAGAAAGTTATTGGGTTGAGGCCGCTGAAAGGGCTGATAGTTTAGGAATAGACCTTATTAATACTTCTTTGGGGTACAGCACCTTTGATAACCCTAATTATAGTTATACCCCTGCGGAGATGGATGGCAATACCGCTTTTATTTCCCAAGGGGCAAACATTGCTACCGAAAAAGGAATGTTGGTCGTGAATTCTGCAGGTAATTCCGGAAGCTCTTCTTGGGGGGTTGTTACGGCTCCGGCAGATGCCAATGTGTATACAGTAGGAGCTGTTGATATGGACGGCAACTATGTAAGTTTTAGCTCTCGGGGTCCAAATGCCCAGGGAGTGGTAAAGCCAGACGGTATGGCCATGGGAAGAAATGCGGCGGTGGTGGATGAAAATAATGTTGTTGTTCGGAATAATGGAACGTCTTTTTCTTCCCCGATCATGGCAGGTGCCATTGCCTCGTTTTGGGGAGCTTTGCCCAATAAAACCAATCTTGAAATAATGCAGTTGGTACGGGAAAGTTCTTCCTTGTATCAGAATCCAAAC
>JBFIGS010000246.1:0-4072 GCA_041602195.1 Sediminicola sp.
CGAAAGAAAAGGATGAAAGGGCACTTCTCCGAGCGTTTATTGGAAGAAATTACAGAGACGCTTGAAGCAGGAGAACAAGTAATCTTATTTCAAAACCGAAGGGGATATGCGCCAATTGTGGAGTGTACCACCTGCGGCCATGCTCCGGAATGCCCCAATTGTGATGTGAGCCTAACTTATCATCAACACAGAAAGCAAATGCGATGTCACTATTGTGGGTACCATATGGCCTTGCAACAAAGTTGTTTGGCATGTGGCAGCGCTACTCTGGATACCAAAGGTTTCGGTACCGAACAGGTGGAACAGGAGTTGAACGAGCTGTTCCCTAAATCTAAGGTAGGAAGAATGGACCTTGACACGACTAGGGGCAAACACGGTTATGAAAAAATCATAACTGCCTTTGAGGAACAGGAATTGGATATTTTGGTGGGAACGCAGATGTTGACCAAGGGGTTGGATTTCAGAAATGTTAACCTTGTAGGAATCATGAATGCGGATAGTCTTCTAAATTTTCCGGATTTTAGAGCCCACGAACGTAGCTATCAATTGTTGACCCAAGTAGCAGGTAGGGCAGGCCGTACCAAGAAAAGGGGGAAAGTAATAGTGCAGACGTACAACCCCTACCATCAAATATTAAAACAGGTTTCAACCCAGGATTACCATGGTATGTTCCAAGAGCAATTGTACGAGAGGGAACAATACAAATATCCCCCTATCAATAGATTGATCAAACTGACCTTTAAGCACAAGGATTACAACAAGCTTAATGATGCTGCAGCTTGGTTTGCAAAATCCCTTCAGAACATATTTAAGGAAAATATTTTAGGCCCCGAGTATCCGCCTGTGGCAAGGATAAGAAATCAGTATCTAAAAAATATAATGATCAAGATACCAACAGAACAATCCCTGGCAAAAACAAAAAGTGCCATTAAAAAGATAGAAAACTCCTTTAATGCCATCGGGCAGTATAAAGGAGTTCGTATTATTTATAATGTGGATTACGTATAGCTAAAGTTCCTCTAGGGCTTTTTCCAAATTTCGTCTTTTGTGCCTGCTCAATGGAAGCAGTTTGCCCTCAACTTCTACATTTTTTCCACTAAATTTTTCAATTTTATCCAAGTTTACAATATAGGACTTATGGATTCTTAAGAATTTATCTTTGGGTAGTTCGCTTTCAAAGGCTGTTAATGTGGATAATACTATAATATTCGCCTCGTCAGACACTAGCTTTATGTAATCTCCTAATGCCTCTATCCACTTTATTTTACTGAGAATTACCTTTCGTTTCTTAAGATTGCTCTTCACGAAAATATGTTCCTCGTCATTTTGGACCCCATGTTTTTGCTCGTATCTAGCTACTGCCCTTTTTATGGAGAAATCAAATCGGGTTTGTGAGATGGGCTTTTGTAGATAGTCGGTAATATCATACTCAAAAGCCTTTAGGGCATAATCGGGTTTGCCGGTGATAAGGATAATCTGTGGTCTTTTGGTTAAAGATTCAAGAAAATCAAAACCGTTGATAATGGGCATTTCCACATCAAGAAAAATCAAATCTACGTCTTCTTTTTTTATTCCTTGTTTGGCCTCAATGGCATTACTGTATTCCCCTACAAGGGAAAGGTTTTTATGGGTGGTCACTAATTTGCTTACAGCTAAGCGCTGCATGGGCGAATCGTCCACAATAATACATGTCAATTTCATATTGATCGATTTAGGGGTAAAATCTCGATCAAAATTAGGGCGAAAAAAAAAATTGCATTAAAAGAAATGAATAATCTTTTAATGCAATTGAATAATATAAAGGTAGACGATTGTTCTACTTTGGTGATAAGTTGGGTCTAAACATTACTTAATGCTTCCGCCAATTCTGCCTTTTTGTTCCTACTTAGAGGTATTTGTCTTCCCCCCACTTCAACATTTTTACTGTTGAATTTTTCAACTTTCTCTAAATTGACAATATAGGACTTATGAATTCTCAAGAATTTATCCTGGGGCAATTCGTTTTCAAAGGATTTCATGGTAGATAGGATTACTATATTGGCTTCGTCGGTCACCAATTTGATATAATCTCCCAAGGCTTCTATCCACTTGATATCATTAAGGATAACTTTCCTTTTTTTGAGGTTGCTTTTTACGAAGATGTGTTCTTCGTCGTCATTGACCCTATTCATTTGCTCATACTTGGCAACGGCCCTTTTTACAGAAGCATCGAAACGCGACATTGTAATAGGTTTGTGCAAGTAATCCGTTACATCATAATCAAATGCCTTAAGGGCATAATCAGGTTTTCCTGTGATCAAAATAACCTGTGGTCTGTTTTCTAAGGATTCAAGAAGGTCAAATCCGTTGATTATTGGCATTTCCACATCTAGGAAAATTAAATCTACTTCATTGTTCTTAATTCCGTTCTTTGCTTCTATAGCATTGCTGTATTCCGCAATTAAAGCTAGGTTGGGATGGTTGTTGACCAATTTGGCCACTGCCATACGCTGCATGGACGAATCGTCTACGATTATGCTTCTTAATTTCATAAATGGTTGATTTGTGGGGTTAAATCATCGGCAAAGTACCGAAAAAACACGGTCAACTACAACAAAAGATGTGAACACGGTGTAAGTTGTTGTGTAATCAGTATAATGCATGGTTTAGGTTTCAGTTAAGTTTAATTGTTAATAACTTGGTTAATCTATAACGAAGATTTTTCTATTTTCTTGTGGGTAGAAATATTTATTCTTACTTTTGCGCACTTAAAAAAATCTAATTATATGAATCATTACGAAACTGTTTTCATTTTAAATCCCGTTCTATCTGATACTCAGATAGAGGAAACAGTTAAGAAATTCGAGGATTTCTTAATTAACAAAGGTGCCACTATGGTATCTAAAGAAAATTGGGGGCTTAAGAAATTGGCCTATCCAATACAACACAAGAAGAGTGGTTTTTACCATTTGTTCGAATTCGCTGCACCAGGTGAGGCAATTGCCAGCTATGAATTGGAATTCAGAAGAGACGAGCGTATTATGCGTTTTTTAACTGTAAAGTTAGATAAGCACGCAATCTCTTGGGCAGAAAGAAGAAGAACAAAGTTAAAAACAAAAGCGTAACGTTATGTCATCTATAGAACAACAAGCAAAAGGTAAGAAAGATGGGGAAATCAGGTATTTAACCCCATTGAATATTGAGACCAATAAGCAAAAGAAATATTGCCGTTTCAAAAAATCCGGTATCAAATATGTGGATTACAAAGATCCAGATTTCTTGATCAAATTGGTAAATGAGCAAGGTAAACTTCTTCCAAGAAGACTTACAGGAACTTCTTTAAAGTACCAAAGAAAAGTGGCTACTGCTGTGAAAAGAGCACGTCATTTAGCGTTAATGCCTTATGTAGGTGATTTATTAAAATAAAAAGAAGCTGATCATGGAACTTATATTAAAGGAAGACGTACAGAACTTAGGTTTTAAAGACGATTTAGTAAATGTGAAGAATGGTTTCGGAAGAAACTACCTTATCCCTCAAGGGTTGGCTGCAATGGCTACACCATCAGCTAAGAAAGTATTGGCTGAAAACTTGAAGCAGAAGGCTCATAAAGAGAAAAAAGTTATTGATGAGGCTACGAAGATGGCTGAGGCAATCAAACAGTTGGAAATTAAAATTTTAGCTAAAGCAGGTGCTGGAGATAAGTTATTTGGATCTATCACTAATATGAACTTAGCTGAATCTTTGGAAAAGGCTGGTCATTCTATTGACAAGAAGTACATTAGCATTCTTGGTGGTTCTATTAAAAGAACTGGACCATACAATGCACAGATTCGTTTACACAGGGAAGTAATCATAGATTTCCCTTTCGAAGTTGTCGCTGAGGCAAATAGTTAACAATTTTAGTTGAAAAGTAATATGAAAGGCTACCTTGCGGTAGCCTTTTTTTTATGCTATTTTTGCGCTGACTAAATTTACTAATTCAACTAAATTCAAATGAAAACAAAATTTCTATTGGCGATTACCTTTCTGTTCTATGGTGGAATGGTTATGGCCCAAGTAACTACCTCTAATATTAGAGGTACGGTAATGGAC
>JBFIGS010000247.1:0-4069 GCA_041602195.1 Sediminicola sp.
CATTTCTTCTGAGATTGCCTTGCGTTTTGCAAAATCATACACCTGATCTTCCTTTATTTTTCCTACTCCAAAATATCTGGCCTCAGGATGGCCAAAATAGTAGCCGCTCACACTGGCCGCAGGCCACATTGCCAAGCTATCGGTAAGTTTAACACCAATACGCTGTTTTACCCTTAACAGTTCCCAAATGGTCAATTTTTCCAAATGGTCGGGACATGCCGGATACCCTGGGGCCGGTCTTATTCCTTTATATGATTCTGAGATCAACTCTTCATTGGTCAATCGCTCATCGGCGGCGTACCCCCAATGATCCGTTCTTACCTCCTTGTGCAAATACTCGGCAAAGGCTTCGGCCAAACGGTCTGCCAATGCTTTGATCATTATGGAATTGTAATCATCCAAATCCTTCTCATAAGCAGCGGCCAACTCGGCAGTGCCAAACCCAGTGGAAACACAAAAGAAGCCCATATAATCCTCGATCCCCGATTCCTTTGGGGCTATGTAATCCGCTAGGGCAAAATTTGGTTTGCCCTCGTATTTTTTCAATTGTTGTCTCAAGGTCCGAAACACAAATTTCTTTTCTCCTTGGTGTTTTTTGGCATGATGGCCCGGTGGCACAATCACCTCAATATCGTCATCATTAATGCTATTTGCCTGAAACAGCCCAAAGACAGCTTTGGCAGTGAGCAATTTCTCATCGAAGATCTTTTCCAACAAGGTTTGGGCATCCTTAAAAAGTTCGGTTGCTTCCTTTCCCACCACCTCATCGGTTAAGATCGCAGGATACTTTCCATGGAGCTCCCAACTTCTAAAAAATGGGGTCCAATCGATGAAATCCTTTAATTTTCGAAGCTCTAGATCCTTGATCACCTGTATCCCCAGATTTTTTGGCACAACGATGTCCTTTTGGTTCCAGTCAATTTTATATTTATTCGCACGCGCTTCCGTCAACGGCAAATACTCCTTACGTTTTCCTCGTTTGGCAAATTGAATTCTGAATTCCTCGTAATCCAGTTTAATGGCATCCTTATAGGTCCTTGATGTTTCTTTTTGCAATAGGTCCCCCACTACGGTTACGGCCCTGGAGGCATCGTTCACATGGACCACTGTATTCTTATACTGTGGATCTATCTTAACCGCGGTATGGGCCTTGCTGGTGGTAGCTCCCCCTATCAATAAGGGTACGGAAAAATTCTGACGTTCCATTTCCTTGGCCAAATAGACCATCTCATCCAAAGAGGGGGTGATCAGGCCACTGAGCCCTATAATATCTACCTGATGCTCTTTGGCAGCATTGATAATCTTTTCTGGGGGCACCATAACCCCAAGGTCAACAATCTCATAGTTATTGCATGCAAGAACCACGCTCACAATATTCTTCCCTATATCGTGCACGTCTCCTTTTACGGTAGCCATCAATATTTTTCCTGCCGAAGAACTGCTGCCTTCAGGTAGGGGATTCTTCAACTTTTCCTCCTCTATATAAGGCAGTAAATAAGCCACGGCCTTCTTCATAACCCGAGCCGACTTAACAACCTGTGGTAAAAACATCTTCCCACTTCCAAAAAGGTCTCCAACCACATTCATCCCGGTCATCAGATGGCCTTCGATCACCTTAATGGGCTTGTCCACACTCTGTCTGGCTTCTTCCACATCTTCAATGATGTACTGGTCTATTCCCTTGACCAAGGCCCTGGTGATTCTATTCTGTAGGGCTTCAGTTCTCCATGTAAGGTCTACCTTGCTTTCCTTGGCAGTACCGACAACGGTTTCAGCAAAGTCCAGCAAACGTTCCGTAGCATCGTCCCTTCTGTTCAAAATAACATCTTCTACGCGCTCCAAGAGATCCTTGGGAATATCATCGTATACTTCCAACATAGTGGGGTTTACGATACCAATGTTCATCCCTGCTTTTATGGCGTGGTAAAGGAACACAGAATGCATGGCTTCCCTAACCGGATTGTTGCCTCTAAAGGAAAAGGACACATTGCTCACCCCTCCGCTGACACTACAATGTGGGAGGTTCTTTTTTACCCAAGCCGTAGCCTCAATGAAATCGAGGGCATTACGCTTGTGCTCATCCATTCCCGTGGCCACAGGAAAGACATTGAGATCAAAAATGATATTCTCGGGAGCAAACTTCACCTTGTTCACCAAGATATCATAGGAACGCTTGCTGATTTCCAGCCTGCGCTCATAATTATCTGCCTGTCCCACCTCATCAAAGGCCATGACGATAACTGCGGCCCCATATCTTTTTACCATTTTGGCATGGTGGATAAATTCTGCTTCCCCCTCCTTTAAACTGATGGAGTTCACCACACATTTCCCTTGGACTACCTGAAGGCCAGCTTCAATGATCTCCCATTTGGAACTATCTATCATGATTGGAACACGGGAAATGTCTGGTTCGGCGACTATAAGATTCAGGAATTTCACCATGGCCTCTTTCCCATCTATGAGTCCGTCGTCCATATTGACATCGATGATCTGTGCGCCCCCTTCCACTTGGTCGCGCGCGATATCCAGGGCCTCTTCAAATTTCTCTTCTTTGATAAG
Organism: Sediminicola sp.; assembly: GCA_041602195.1. Lineage (GTDB taxonomy): Bacteria > Bacteroidota > Bacteroidia > Flavobacteriales > Flavobacteriaceae > Sediminicola. The sequence goes on from JBFIGS010000247.1 coordinate 2,560, forward strand.
ACGAAGGAACTTTTTGGATCCTGCTACATTGGTGCGCTCTCCCACGTTCACGAAATTACTTTCCGGAGTGATGACCAAGGGCTCAAGACCCGATAATTTCAAATATTTTGGCTTTATAATGCTCATTTATCTTTCCTTCAACTATATACTATCAACCAACAACTTTCTCGGCTTAAAATTTTCTGCCAGATCGGCTATGGCCCTGATATGTGCCGGAGTGGTCCCACAGCAACCTCCAACTATATTTACCAATCCTTTTTCCAAATACTCCTTTATCTGAGCAGCCATCTGGGCGGGTGTTTCATCATATTCCCCAAAGGCATTTGGCAAACCCGCATTGGGGTGTGCCGAGACAAAAAATTCTGTTTTTCCAGACAGCACCTCCAAATGGGGCACCAATTGATTGGCACCCAAGGCACAATTAAAACCTACGGATAGGATAGGGATATGACTTATCGATATCAAAAACGCTTCCGCTGTTTGCCCGGATAAAGTTCTTCCTGAAGCATCCGTAATGGTACCACTGACCATAATAGGTATCTCTATGCCCCTTTCCTCCTTCACTTCCTCGATGGCAAAAAGGGCCGCTTTGGCATTGAGCGTATCAAAAATGGTTTCTACCAATAAAAGGTCCGATCCTCCATCCAATAAGGCCTCTACCTGTTGCTTGTAGGCAATTCTAAGATCATCAAAGGAAATGGCCCTAAAACCAGGGTCGTTTACATCTGGGGACATACTTGCCGTTTTATTGGTAGGTCCTATGCTCCCTGCCACGAATCTAGGCTTATCGGGATTCTTGGCCGTAAATTCATCGGCTACCTTTTTAGCGATACGTGCCGATTCATAATTTAATTCGTACACCAACGTTTCCATGTTGTAATCGGCCATGGCAATGGTAGTACCGGAGAAGGTATTGGTTTCCACAATATCGGCCCCAGCTTCAAAATATTTGCGGTGTACTTCCGCAATGGCATCGGGTTGGGTCAATGAAAGCAAGTCATTGTTGCCTTGTAAGGGATGGCCCCAATCCTTAAAGCGTTCGCCCCTAAAATCTTCCTCGGTGAATTTATAGCGTTGGAGCATGGTACCCATGGCACCATCCAATACCAGCACACGTTCTGTCAATAATTCCTTTATGTTCTTCATATTCTTCACTTTGTGCTCCCCCAAATATCAAACGCAATCCCAAATGGGCTGATTTTTCCCTTAACCATGTTGTTGTTCCAACAAAGTCAACGACAAAACCAGGGCCAGGATCAAAATGACCAAGGACCAATAAAATTATACTATCAAGTAAGGAAAGGTACAGACAATGTTGTCTTTCTTTGAGTTATCTACTCCCGCACTAAACGCTCCTTAAAAGGAACAACACGTGGATTAGAATGTAGCACCTTCTTTGTTCATCCCTCTAGGAAAGGGTATTGAAAAAAGGGTTGCTAAGGCTTCATTGGGTCTAATCCCTCCGCCTTTCTTGATAACGTTTTCAGTTTTGGTAATGAACTAGCTGCAA
>JBFIGS010000248.1:0-4026 GCA_041602195.1 Sediminicola sp.
GACAGATGGAGCCTTTATGGGGATCTACAATATAGAAGGGTGTCCTATACGGCCAATGGGGAGGATACCGGGTTGGTGGATGATAGTTTTAATTTCTTTAACCCTAAGACGGGGATTACCTATGACATGGATCGCAACAATAATTTCTACCTGTCCTATGCCAGGGCGAATAGGGAGCCAAATAGGAACGATTATGAAAGTGGCAGTCCTAGGCCAGAAAAACTCAACGATTTTGAACTAGGATGGCGCTATGTCTCCCAAGACGTGCAATTGAGCACCAATGTCTATTATATGAACTACAAGGATCAATTGGTGTTGACAGGTGAGCTGAACGATGTTGGCGCCCCGCTTCGTGCCAATATCGGGGACAGTTATAGGTTGGGCCTAGAGGTAGATGCCACAATTGCCTTGGGAGATAGGTTTAGAATTAGGCCAAATGCGGCCTTGAGCTCCAATAAGAACAGAGATTATGTTTTTGAAAGAGACGGTGTCTTGCAAGATTTGGGAAATACCAATATCTCTTTTTCACCCAATGTAATTTTGGGCAACGTACTTACCTATTTGCCGAAAGAAAATCTTCAGTTTAGTGTTTTGACAAAGTATGTGGGCAAACAATATATGGGCAATATAGATTCTGAAAACTCTACATTAAGTGCTTATTCACAGACCGATTTTAATGTCCAATATGAAATCAGGACCACTTCGTTCATTAAAAGTATTGTCCTGTCCGGTTTGGTGAATAATGTGTTTGACTCTTTATATGTATCCAACGGCTATTTCTTTACATATGATGATGATTTTTCTACTCCGGGAACAATTACTACCGTGGAAGGGGCAGGATATTATCCACAGGCGGGCATCAATTTTTTAGTGGGAGCTACCTTTAATTTTTAGAGGCTTCAGAGTTGCTATTTGAAGAGGGGCATTTTGCAATAGCGCATAATGCCCCTTTTTTATGGCGTAAAGACTTTTGGTTTGGGTTGGTTGGAGGATGAAAAGCTCAAACTGGAAAAGTGCTTTATTTCAATGGTTTAGAGTCTAGAATTTTATATTTATTATCCCCTTCACACGTCATTTTTTAAGTTATTTTTGTGCGCATTGACTTATATAGTATGACTTCAAATAGATTAGAAGCTTTTAGTGATGGGGTGCTAGCCATTATTATCACCATTATGGTTTTGGAATTGGTGTCTCCCGATCAGGTTACCTTGGATTCCTTGATCCCTATTGCTCCAACATTTGTGAGTTATTTTTTTAGCTTTATCTATATCGGGATTTATTGGAACAATCACCATCATCTCTTTCAGGTTACCCAAAAAATCAATGGTAAGATATTGTGGAGCAATCTTCATTTGCTGTTTTGGTTATCATTGATTCCATTTACTACCACTTGGATTGGTGAAAACTATAGGGAGGCTGTTCCCGTTGCCTTGTATGGCTTTATATTATTGATGAGTGCAATTGCATTTTATATACTACAACGCACTATTATAAAGAGCCATAAGGAGAATTTTATACTAAGAAAGGCTGTTGGTAGGGATTCAAAAGGAAAGCTGTCCATAGCCTTGTACACTTTCGGATTGCTCATTTCCTTCTTAAATACGTGGGCGGCCATTGGCATTTATATTATTGTGGCCATCATATGGTTTATCCCCGATTCCCGTATTGAAAAAAACTTGGATAAGACTAAAAAGGGAGTGACTCCAGCAAAATAGAATAAAATCGTTTTATTAATTGGATACAGAAACCACATTGCCATTGAACGTACTGCGATAGAAGAGTAGATCGTAATAGCGGCTACCATCTTCTGGTCTATTCATCAATTGGCCCGTGTATAAGTTATATTCGTACCCTTCACATGCACAGGTCACAATCTGGCCCTTTAGGGTCATTGTGGAGCATTCATTTGGCACATGGTTGGGACAACTCGCTTCCCATGCCATAAATGTGTCAAATCCGGTATTGATGACAAAGATACCCCTTAAGCCGGCAGTCTTGTTTTCTACATAAACCGCACTCCCCGCATTCGTCAAAGGACTGTAAAGGGGTAGGCTTAAGTTTAAATCAAACCTAAAACCAATATCCTGTAAAAAGGGATTGCTACTGACCCTATCGGTACTACAGGAGAGAAATAAACCAATAAAAACCAGGCATAAAATACGTTTCATATCGCTCTATGTATTTCCAATAACATCCGCAAAATTGAACAAAAATTATGTATATTTGTCTTAAATCCTCTATAAAAAAGAGGATTTTCCTATTTGTAAAATGCTGAAATCAATAGAACTAGCGGATTGAAGGATTCTGATAAGGGATTTTTAGGAAAGGGACATGGTACATGTTCTAGAATTTTAAAGGAAAGAATTTATGAGTAACATATCGTATTATACAGCTGAGGGCTTAAAAAAACTCAAAGCCGAATTAAACCAACTTAAGGATGTGGAGCGTCCGAAGTCTTCCCAGGCCATTGCCGAAGCTAGGGATAAGGGCGATCTTTCTGAAAATGCCGAATATGATGCGGCCAAAGAGGCGCAAGGGCTGTTGGAACTTAAGATTGCCAAATTGGAGGAAATTGTATCCAATGCCCGACTTATTGATGAATCCCAATTGGACACGTCCAAGGTGTTGGTGTTGTCTACGGTGAAATTAAAGAACCAGGCAAATGGAATGGAAATGAAATATACGCTGGTGGCGGAAAGTGAGGCCAACCTCAAGGATGGAAAAATCTCTGTAAGCTCCCCGATAGGAAAGGGGCTTTTGGGAAAAAAGGTAGGGGACGTTGCGGAAATAACCATTCCCAATGGGACCATTAAGTTTGAAATAATGGAAATTACGAGATCGTAAAAAAAATTAATAGTTATATTTAGTCCTATCAAATAGTTGATAGGACTTTTTTTTTAATAACACTTGGGAAAATGGCGAGTATCTTTACAAAAATCATCAATGGAGAAATACCATGCTATAAAATAGCCGAAGACGATAATTTCATTGCTTTTCTAGATGTAAATCCTAATGCAAAAGGGCATACCCTATGCGTACCCAAAAAAGAAGTAAATAAAATAATGGATCTTGACGAGCCTACCTATTTGGGGCTTATGGGTTTTGCCAGAAAAGTGGGCAAGGCCATTGAGGCTTCCATAGATTGTAAGCGGGTGGGGATGACCGTTATTGGGTTAGAGGTGCCCCACGTACATGTGCACCTTATTCCCTTAAATGAAATGAAAGATGCTACCTTTCAGCACAAAGTGTCGTTATCCAAAGAGGAATTTGAGGGGATAGCTGAAAAAATCAGCAGTAATATCAAATAATCTTTTGTAAATAAAGATAGATACCGCCTGATACCAGCACTATCAAAATTAAGATCAGGGTATAAAATAACATGGTGAATTTTATGGTCGCCCTATCCGGGGTCACCGTTTTTCTGTAGAAATCGAAGACGCGTTCTATGTCCTCCGTCCAAGAAACGGGGTAGATAACGGAGTTACATGTTTTACATTTAATTTCATGGGTAACCTCCCCTGACGTTTTGTGATAAAGTCTATTGTATTTGTGTTTTTGGTAAAAGGTGAGCCGTAACTCTTGGTTAAAACATTCTGGGCAATTATTCGTCAGTTCTGCTTCCTTGATAATTTTCAATTCTTCCTTTGCCATATTATGCATTTACTTTTAACGAAATTTTCATAATGGTCCCCTCTTTGCTCGAGGACAATACTTTAATTTTCCCTTGATGATACTCTTCAACAATTCTTTTTACCAGTGAAAGCCCTAATCCCCATCCTCGTTTTTTGGAAGTTACCCCAGGGTTAAAGATGTTGTTGAAATTGCTCTTTGGAATTCCTTGTCCAGAGTCGGACACCAAAATGGTGACGAAATTTCCACTTGGTATAATCTCGATTGAAATGCTTCCTTTCCCCCTCATGGCATCAATACCATTTTTAACGAGATTCTCTATGGTCCAATGATATAATTCCCTGTTCAGCAGCACCGGGAGGGATTCTATTTTACTATCAAAAGAAAATTGTATCA
>JBFIGS010000249.1:0-3984 GCA_041602195.1 Sediminicola sp.
ATTACCTACTTCTTGTTTGTATGGTTATTATACCAATAGTATACTTTATCCGTGTAAAATTATTTGACAAGCACGTACATGGTATAGATTTGGACGCTATGGATGCCGAATTGAAGATGCTTCAAGAAAGGGAACGTTTACGACAAGAGAAAGAAGCACTTAAAACAAAAAAATTGTAAATTTGAAGATGATGTGCCTATTGGCACCTTCAATTACAACTTATGAACCAACCTTCTTCACCTTTTAGCAAGCAACAATTACTGCCCCAAGAAGAAACTTTAGAAGTTTTAAGACAAAAAGGAGAACTCTATATTGGGATTCCCAAAGAAAACCAATTCCAGGAAAAACGAATTTGTTTAACCCCAGATGCCGTAAATGCCATTACAGCACATGGTCACAGGGTATTGATAGAATCCGGAGCAGGAGAAGGAGCCAATTATTCTGATATTGATTACACCAATGCCGGAGGTGAAATAACCAGGGATACCAAAAAAGTATTTTCCTGTCCACTTATCCTTAAGGTAGAACCGCCCACCCACTCCGAAATACAATTATTAAATCCGCAGGCAACCATTATTTCTGCCCTGCAGATAAAAACACAATCCAAAAAATATTTTGAGGAACTGGCCAAGAAACGGGTCACAGCCATTGCATTTGAGTACATCTTGGATGATGATGGGAAATACCCGGCCGTACGGTCTTTAAGTGAAATTGCGGGTATCTCTTCTGTTTTGGTAGCTTCCGAAATTATGGCTGCCACCAATAAAGGCAATGGCCTTATGTTTGGCAATATCAGTGGGGTTCCCCCTGTTGAAGTAGTCATAATAGGTGCTGGTACCGTAGGGGAATTTGCTGCCAGATCTGCCATTGGTTTGGGAGCCAACGTAAAAGTGTTCGACAATTCCATTACCAAGCTCAGAAACATACAAACCCATTTAAGACAAACGGTCTATACTTCTACCATACAGCCCAAAAACCTTCTAAAGGCATTAAAACGCTGTGATGTGGCCATTGGAGCTACCCGTGGAAAGGATAGATCTCCTATCGTAGTCACCAGTACCATGGTGGAGCACATGAAAAAAGGGGCCGTCATCATTGATGTGAGTATTGATATGGGCGGGTGTTTTGAAACCAGTGAAATAACCACACACGACAAGCCAACCAGAGAAAAATTTGGCGTCATCCATTATGGGGTACCCAATATCCCGTCCAGATATCCAAAAACATCTTCTATTTCCATCAGTAATATTTTTACGCCATACCTTTTAAAAATAGGAGAAGATGGTGGACTTGAAAATTCCTTGAGATTTGATAAAGGACTAAGAAATGGCCTATATTTGTACCACGGTATTTTGACCAACAAATCGGTTGGGGAATGGTATGACCTTTCTTATAGCGATATCAATTTTCTTATTTTTTAGTGTATGGCATTTTTAAAACGACTCGGCTTCTTTTTGGTCGGTCTTTCTATTGGAATCGTTTTTCTTACTTTCTTTTTCAAGAAAAAAACAGAGGAAACAGGCACGGAATTCTGTTATTTTCCCAATTGCAGGGTATTAAAGGACCTAAGGTCCAAACCTATTGTGTATTCCGAGGATATTAGTGAACTCTTAGCGTCCAATAAACTGGACACTTTGGATATCGAAACCTTTTTTAGAGAGGGGGATATAGATTTTGGAAAAAGCAATGCGAAGGCTGTACCCTGCAGAACTTATGTTATTGAAGGCGCTATAAAAGAGAAAAAGGCAATTTTAGAAGTCAAAAATTGCCCTTCAAAGGTTCTAGTGGAACGGATTACCCAGTTCTAATAGTTGAACGGATTCTCCTACTATTATATTTTTCTACGCGTACGCTCCTTTTTCAATAAGGTAAGCTCCCTTGTAGTCTGTCCTGAAACAGAGGTGTTTTCTTCTGCCCTCCTTATAAGGTAGGGCATTACATCCCTTACCGGTCCAAATGGCAGGTATTTGGCTACATTGTACCCATGTGCAGCCAGGTTAAAGGAGATATTATCGCTCATACCATATAATTGGCCAAACCAAATATTGGGATCATTATGGGCAATGTTCTTTTTATCCATGAGCTCCATTAATTTATAACAGCTCAATTCGTTATGGGTTCCAGAGAAGAGAGCAATAACATCCAAGTGCTCTACAATATATTCTATGGCAGCATCAAAATTCTCATCGGTGGCTTTTTTGGATTCACAAATAGGCGTTGGATAACCTTTCTCCTCTGCCCTTTCGTTCTCCTTTTCCATATAGGCTCCACGAACCACTTTAAACCCTATTTTAAAATTCTCGTCTTTGGCCTTTTGGTGTAGTTTCTTTAGATAATCCATCCTATCCCAACGGTACATTTGCAAGGTGTTGAAGACAATGGGTTTTTCTTTGTTGTATTTTACCATCATATCCTCAACCAGGCTATCCGCCGCATCCTGCATCCAGCTTTCTTCCCCATCAATCAAAAGGGCCACATCCATATCATGTGCTTTTTTACAAACCTTATCAAATCTGTTGATGATACGTTGCCATTCTTGGTTTTCAGCTTCCGTCAAGGTTTTTCCCTCCCCTATTTTCTGGTAGATGGCAAAACGACCAAAAGCGGTAGGCTTAAAAACCGCGTACGGTATCCCCTCTTTCTCTTTCACGAAATTGAGAATTTCCATTATTTTCTCGTAGGCAAAATCAAATTGGTTTTCCACGTCCTTTCCTTCAACGGAATAGTCCAATACAGATGAAACCCCTTTTTCGTACATTTTTTCAATAAGCGGCAAACAATCTTGTTCATTGACACCGCCACAAAAATGGTCAAATACGGTAGCTCGTATCAATCCTTCCACAGGCAGATGGGCCTTTATGGCAAAATTCGTAACAGCAGAACCAATTCTCACCAATGGTTCATTGGCAATCATCTTAAATAAAAAATAGGCTCTCTCCAATTCGGAGTCCTTTTTTAACGCAAAAGCCGTTGCGGTATTTTCAAAAATTTGATCCATTATTGTCAATTTCGTAATGGGCCAAATATAAGTACAGAATATTTATTTTATCTATAAAAATAGCCTTTATTTTGTCTTTTTCAATATGCTCAGAATGAAGTCGATATCCAGTGATTCCTACGCAGTACATTTCAACGAAAACGCTTTTAAGGCATTAAACAAGCATTTAAAAGGTGCTGATTATTCCAAAATTTTCATCTTGGTAGACGAAAACACCCATAATCTTTGCCTGCCCCAGTTTATGGCAGAAATAGAGGGAGATTATGTTTACGAGATCATTGAAATAGAAGCGGGGGAAATCCATAAGAATCTGGAGACCTGTACTCAGGTTTGGGAAGCCATGTCCGAATTGGATGCAGACCGAAAAAGTCTAATGATCAATTTAGGGGGTGGGGTCATAACCGATATGGGTGGATTTATAGCTTCCTGTTTTAAAAGGGGCATCCATTTTATTAATGTACCCACTACCCTATTATCCATGGTAGACGCCTCAGTAGGAGGTAAAACCGGAATAGACCTGGGAGCTTTAAAAAATCAGATTGGCGTTATCAACCAGCCACAAATGGTATTGGTGGTGTCCCAATTTTTAAATACCCTGGAGGAAAGACAACTTCAAAGTGGTTTTGCCGAAATGTTGAAGCACGGCCTTATCAAGGAAAAAAAATATTGGGAAGAACTTAAATTACTTTCCAATTTTGATGCTATGGATGAATTCATCTATCATTCCGTACTTATTAAAAATGAAGTCGTACTACAGGATCCTACAGAGCAAAACATAAGAAAGATCTTGAATTTCGGCCATACACTTGGGCATGCCATAGAATCCTATTTCCTGGAGAGCTCAACACATGAGACCCTTTTACATGGGGAGGCCATAGCTGTAGGGATGGTTATGGAAGCTTTTTTGTCCAAAGAGCTGACAGGGCTATCGGAAAAAGAATTGGAAGATATTAAGAACACCTTTCTGAAAAGGTATAAAAAAGTTG
>JBFIGS010000250.1:0-3953 GCA_041602195.1 Sediminicola sp.
ACGAGCATAGATATCACTGGCTATATAACCCAAGGGATGACCCACGTGCAGCCCAGCTCCAGAAGGATAGGGAAACATGTCCAACACATAATATTTTGGTTTATCAGAATTGTTTTGCGCTTCAAAAGTGCCTTTTTCGGCCCATTCTTTCTGCCATTTATCTTCAATCTGTCTGAAATCGTAGCTCATATCAAAATATTTCTATAGTCCTGCCGTTTTACAGTAGCAACAGTATGGTATATCGGGCAAAAATAAGTTTAATCATTGAAAGGGGAAAAGATATTATCAACTTACAAAAAGGAGATCAAAACCAATATTGAAATATTCTATTGAATCTAATGGTTGCTTGATTTTTATGGTGACAAAAAATCCGAAGAAATATTATGTTGCGAAAAATATAAACAAGGTGAAAAAAAGGAATATCCAAAGACATATAATGCTATTGTTCTTAGTTGGCTTCTGCAGTATCCAGCTACAGGCCCAATTGGGGTTTTGCCCCGGCAGTTCGGGTGATCCTATCTTTGAGGAGAATTTTGGAACCGGAACAACCAATGGTCCACAATTACCGGCGGGAACCACCACCTATACCTATACCTCCGGGGCACCCGACGATGGATTTTACACCCTTTCCAGCAGAACCAATTACTTTAGCTGGCACGACACTCAAGATCATACTCCCAATGACACAGATGGCAAAGCCCTTATTATAAATGCTGATATTAATGCTGGGGAGTTTTTCCGATATAGGGTAGATGTTCTTTGTGAAAACACCACCTATGAGTTTTCTTCTTGGCTCCTAAATCTACTGCCCCTTTCCGGATGTCTTAATGCAGGTATTCCTGTGAATGTAGATTTTGAGATTTGGGACGATACTGACACACTATTATTGGCATCTGGGAATACAGGGGATATCACTGGAACTACCTCTCCACAATGGAATCAATATGGCCTAGTTTTCCAAACAGAACCTGGACAGACGTCCGTAATTCTAAAAATGATCAACAATTCTCCTGGAGGATGTGGTAACGATCTTGCCATTGACGATATTGTATTTAGAACCTGTGGGGATTTAGTTGAAATTACAGACTTAATGAACGAAACTGAGATTTCGGTTTGTGAGGCAGATGCCCCAGTAACCATCTCAGAATTGAATGCCACTCCTGATTTTTCAGTTTATAGCACCCATGCTTTCCAGTGGCAATCCTCTAGTTCCAGTAGCGGTTGGACAGATATTCCAGGAGAGACAAACCCTGCCTTTACCCCTGGGCCCATTTCAGAGTCTACCTTTTTTAGGGTAAAAGTAGCGGAAGATCCCATCAACCTCAGCAGCCCTCTCTGTAGTTCTGTCTCGGAGGTCTTTAGGGTGCTTGTAGTCAACACTCCTTCCGCCCCCACCAAAATAGAAGATGTGATAGCTTGCTCCAACGACCCCACTCCTCTGGAAGTAAGCACCCTCTTTGGGATAAAGGTCAATTGGTACGATGCCCCATCGGGCGGCAATTTGCTCTTGGCAGACAGCCATACCTACCAACCTACGAGCGCCGGCACCTATTATGCGGAGGCGGAAACCACCGTGGCCGGATGCATCTCTGACACACGAACAGCTGTTTCCATATCCTTCTACGAATTACCGGAAGTGGAAGATGAAAACGTTGCTTTTTGTGAAAATTCCCAGACCATCTTATATGCCAATTATACGGGTACCGACACAGTGACCTATGATTGGAACACCGGGGAAACCACTTCCCAAATTACGGTAGGTGATCCAGGCACATATACCGTTGGGGTAACCAATTCCGACGGATGTACAAACTTTAAAACAATTACCTTGGAACAAGTAGATGCCCCGATTATTTCCAACATAACCTCGGATGAATACACCATAAAGGTAGCTACCACCTTTCAAGGGGATTTTGAATATTCCATTAATGGGAGGGATTATCAAGCTAGTTCAGAATTTGAGGATACCGAAGGCGGACGATATACCATTTACGTCAGGGAAAAAAATGGATGCGGGGAAGTTTCCATGCAGTATACCCATTTTGTGATACCAAAATTCTTTACTCCAAATGGAGACCCTTACAACAATACCTTTGATCTTGTTGGCATAGAAAATTACAGCTCCTCCAGTGTCAACATCTTTGACCGCTACGGAAAACTTTTAAAAAATTCTAGAAACTCCCCATTCTCTTGGGACGGCACCTTTAACAATAGGGACTTGCCGTCAGGGGATTATTGGTATATCATACAGATTGAGGACACTACCTTTAAAGGACATTTTTCCTTGAAAAGATAATCTCCAATAGCCCTATTTGATTACTTATATTAAAATACCTCGGAAAACCAAAAGGGCCATTTCATATTCAATTTACTTTCTTACTTTTACGTCATGATTTTTCGCTATGAGCAAATCTTTTGAACGCTATCAAAAAAGAAAACTGATCTCCTCTTATTTCTCCGTGGTACTTAGCATAGGCCTTGTACTTTTTTTACTGGGAATTTTGGGCCTTTTGGTATTGAATACCAAAAAAATGGGGGATCATTTCAAAGAACAGATATCCATTTCGGTCTTCTTAAAGGACAGTGCAAAGCCTGTGGAGGTAGACCAACTACAAAAAAGTTTGGCCTTGGCAGAATATACCCGATCTGCAACCTACGTTTCCAAAGAGGAGGCTGCGGAACAGCACAGTGAGGAAATTGGTGAAAATTTTATCGAATTTTTAGGCTACAATCCTTTAAAGAACTCTATAGATGTAAAGCTGAAAGCAGATTTTGTCTCCTCAGAACAAATAGAGGACATCGCTTCCAACCTAGCTGCCAAGGGTTATGTGGAAGAGGTTAGTTACGACCAACCTTTGATCACCTTATTGAACGAAAACGTAAAACGCATTAGCTTTTGGATTTTAGTGGCCAGTGCCATCTTTACCTTTATTGCGGTATTGCTGATCAATAGTTCTATCCGTTTATCCATATATTCCAAAAGATTTATCATTAAAACCATGCAAATGGTGGGCGCCACCAAGAAATTTATTCGTCGCCCGTTTATCTACACAAATATTAAATTAGGTATGTTGGGTGCATTTTTGGCCCTGCTAGCCTTGGGCGGCACCCTTTACTACGTGAACGATCAATTTCCCGAGCTGAACCTTATGGACGATCCGCTTGTCCTAGGCTTTTTATTTGTCGGCGTTTTCCTTTTGGGAGTGCTTATATCCGTTTTGAGTACCTTTTTTGCCACACAGCGTTTTTTAAATCTTAGGACAGACGATTTATATTACTAAATTTGCGGTATGAAGAAAAACAGCACGAATCAGAACCAAGGTCCGAAACCTGAATTTATCTTTCAAAAAAAGAACTATCTTTTTATGTTCATCGGCTTGGCCTGTATGGCGTTGGGTTTTATCTTAATGAGTGGAGGAGGTAGTGACGATCCTACTGTTTTTAACCCAGAGATATACAACTTCAGGAGAATCCGTTTGGCCCCTACCTTGGTGCTATTGGGACTCGGTATTGAGATCTACGCCATTTTGTTGAACCCCCACAAGAAAAAATAAATATTGGACTTACTACAAGCTATTATTCTTGCCATCATTGAAGGCATTACCGAATATTTACCTGTGTCATCAACAGGGCACATGATCATCGCATCCTCCTTTTTTGGAATTGCCCAGGATGATTTTACCAAATTGTTCACCATTGTCATCCAATTGGGGACCATCCTTTCCGTGGTAGTACTTTACTTTAAAAGATTTTTCCAAAGTTTGGAGTTCTACTATAAACTACTGGTCGCCTTTATTCCAGCGGTAGTTCTTGGAATTTCGCTCTACAATGTAATTGATTCATTATTGGAAAATCCAATAATCGTTGCAATATCATTGGTTATAGGTGGCTTTATCCTATTAAAGGTTGATGATTGGTTTGGGGATGCCGAAAATACGGAGATCTCCTATCGT
>JBFIGS010000251.1:0-3929 GCA_041602195.1 Sediminicola sp.
CCCTCATCCCCAAAGGGTCCTGAGATATCTGCATATCCCAATTCATACATTCTTCCTAAGTGTTCCAAATGTAATTTTTGCAAACTGTCTGCTACCTTTTCACTTTGTCCCCTGTTGGGCCCTGTCTTTAAAAAAGCAATAAAGTATAGCTGCATCAATACCGTATCCTTGGTTTTCTCATCTATATAATCAAAGGTTTGAAATCCTTTTGAATCCAATTCCTTTTTAATCTGGGAAATGGTTGGTTTCTCATCGTGAATCCCATTATCCTTTGCAGTCAAAGGTTCCTTCTGATCTTTACAGGAAACTACAAACGCCATTAAGACCAAGGTTCCCCATAGTTTTAGTGCTGCCATTTTTTATACGGATTTTTACTCAATTGTGCGTTGTAATATTGGGGCTGCCCAGTGACCTCTTCCCCTAACCAAGCGGGTCTTTCATAGTTTTCATCCTCATCTGTCAATTCAATCTCAGCCACCACGAGCCCTTCATTATCCCCAAAAAACTCGTCCACTTCAAATAAGTGTTCTCCTACTTGTACCTCATACCTAATTTTATCTATGGCCCCTGGCTCTGCCAGTTTAAGCAAGGCTTCTGCCTCATTAACCGGTATTTCCCTCTCCCATTCAAAACGAGTCGTACCATTTTCACTTCCCATTCCCTTAACGGTCAGAAACCCTTGGTCTTCCTTCACCCTTACCCTAACAGTTCTGAAAGGATCGGTATTTAAAAAACCTTGGACTATTCTATTTTTTTTATGCGCCTCCTTCTTATAATCATTGGAGACCACTAAAAATTTACGCTCTATTTCTACCATTAATTCTCTCTAAGTAGCTATTTATTTCCAATTATTTGTATCTCGTCCGATTCAATTCTAATTTTATCATAATCATGGTTGGCCACCCAGACCATGGCCTTTGCGATAGTCTCAGGCTCAATAGATCGATACTTCTCCAATGGACCTACCAATAGCATATTAAACAATCCAAACAATTGTTTAAAAATCCATTCCCCTACCCTTTTTTCCTCTCTTTTGCCGCCAATGAGAGAAGGTTGCATTATATGAGTTTTGGGGATATTATATTTTAATACATCCCGCTCCATTTCACCTTTTACGCGGTTATAAAATAGAGAACTACTGACATTTGCCCCTAAGGCTGAAATCAGGACAATAGTCGTGATGCCATTTGCTTTAGAAAGTTTTGCCGCGGTCACTGGGATGCCGTAATCTATCTTTTTATAGATTTCCTTGTTTGGGGTCTTTGATTTGGTGGTCCCAATACAACAGAACACCTCATCTGCCCTGAATTTATCGGCGTGAGTCTCCAATTCCAAAAGATCGATCAAATATTCTTCCAACTTTGGATGTGTGCGGCCAACTGTAGATCTCGAAAAAAGAATGACCTTTTTATAGTGATCATTTGATAAGAGAAGATTTAGCAAATAACCACCCGTTAAGCCCGTAGCTCCCAGAATTATTGCCGTTTTATCTTTTGTTTCCATCCAGATAAATATAGCTTAATTTTGCACTATGTCCTATGATTTCCCATTGCGAAAAATAATCCATATAGATATGGATGCCTTCTACGCATCCGTGGAGCAATTGGACAATCCGGATCTAAAAGGCAAACCTGTAGCCGTTGGTGGAGGAGAGACAAGGGGGGTAGTGGCAGCTGCAAGTTATGAGGCCAGAAAATATGGCGTCCGTAGTGCAATGAGCGGCTTTCTTGCCAAAAAGCAGTGTCCTGAGCTTATCTTTGTAAAACCCCGATTTACAAGATATAAAGAGATCTCCCAAAAAATAAGAAACATCTTTTTGGACTATACAGATCTTGTGGAACCACTGTCCCTGGACGAGGCATATTTGGACGTAACCGTCAATAAAAAAGGGAACCCCTCTGCCACACTTATTGCACAAGAAATTAGACAACGAATCTATGATGAATTAAAGCTGTCTGCTTCTGCCGGTATTTCCATCAATAAATTTATCGCCAAAATTGCAAGTGATATCAACAAGCCAAATGGTCAAAAAACTGTAAATCCAGAAGAGGTGATTTCCTTTTTGGAAGGCCTGGAAATAAGAAAGTTTTATGGGGTAGGAAAGGTAACCGCTGATAAAATGTACAGTCTGGGTATCTTTACGGGGTTGGACCTCAAAACCAAATCCCTAGACTTTCTGGAATCACATTTTGGAAAAAGTGGGGCTTTCTATTACAACGTTGTTCGGGGTGTACATCTAAGCCCTGTAAAGCCCAACAGAATCCCGAAATCGGTCGGAGCGGAGCGTACATTTGATGAAAATTTGAGCAGTGAAATCTTTATGCTGGAACGTTTGGACAACATTGCCAAAGAGCTCGAAAAAAGATTGAAAAAATCCAATATTGCAGGGAAAACAATTACTTTAAAAATTAAGTTTAGTGATTTCTCCTTACATACAAGAAGCAAAACCCTACCATTTTTTGTTGCTGACCATTCACTCATATTGGAAACTACAAAAGAACTGTTGTATCAGGAAAAATTAGAAAACTCCGTTAGACTCCTGGGTATTTCGCTGTCGAATTTAAATACTGAAAACAAAGCAAAACTACAGAATGAGGTAATTTCCGTGCAACTTCAGTTCGATTTTTAGAGCCAAAGTCAAAACAAATATATCTTCTATATTAAACTGAACAGACTTGAATAACCACAGAAACCTTCTATTTTACAGTACTTTCGACGCTATTCTGTTGAATATTTTAGGTTATAAACGGATTTAAAATGTTCATTTATTAAACAAATTTGTTAATCAACACCTAAAATTTTCCAACAAGCTAAACTTTTTCTAATTTCGATGTAAAATTCTCAATCCCAATCTTTTAATTCTATGGTCGCACACCAAGGGAATATAAATTAGAGGAGGTTGAATTGCTATCAGATTAATACTATTTCAATGAAACACTACGAAAATGCGGTCTCTAAATTCCATAGGTCTCTTCAACTCAATCCCATCCCCCTGCTTTCTTGGGATTTTTCTTTGTCAAACTTTGGCAATTACTGTAAATACCAAAATGACATTGATATACTAGATGCAATTGCAACAAACAACCAATGGGCCTTTCAGCCCCATTTTAAGCGGGAGTTACAAGAAAAGGAGCAGATTATTGTTGTTACGGATGCTACCCTTAAAATTGTACATGCCACCAAAAATATTTATGACATGAACGGTTATACCTTGAACGAAATCATTGGAAAAAGACCTAAGATGTTCCAAGGTAAGGGTACCGATAAAGATACAATAGCAGCTATTTCTAAGGCCGTAAAAAACCAATTGCCTTTTGAAGCCAGGGTTTTGAATTACAGAAAAAACGGAAGTGAATATTGGTGCGATATTAAAGCCCAACCACTTTTTGACCAAAAAGGAAAGATGGTCAACTTCATTGCCTATGAGCGTGAGGTTGCCTAATTCAATTTTCCTTAAAAAATGAAAGCCCCAACTATTAAAAATAGTTGGGGCTTTCTTATATAAAACAATAGAACTTAAAGGGCCTCTATCTCCGATACCCTTAAGGTGTTTACCATTCCCTTATCTTTAATCGGCATGGCCGCCAAACTAATTAGCATATCTCCAGGTTCCAAAAATCCCTTTTCAACAGCAAGTCTGTTTACGTCCTCAATAGTTTCATCTGTTGAAACATATTTGTCATAATAAAAAGCCTTAACACCCCAAAGAAGGTTCAACTGGGTCAAAATTCTTTTGTTGGAGGTAAATACCAAAATATGGGCACTAGGTCTCCAAGCCGAAATTTGAAATGCAGTATATCCACTATTTGTCAAGGTTGATATAGCCTTCGCCTTGATCTCATTGGCCATTAAAGAGGCATGATAACAAATGGACTTGGTAATATATCTCTTGGTACGGATCTGTGGCGGATCTTGAGGTACCTTAATAA
>JBFIGS010000252.1:0-3929 GCA_041602195.1 Sediminicola sp.
ACAGATTATGTGAACATCGTAACGGGAATAACTTCTGATCTAATAAAGATAAGTGTATACAACGAAGTAGGACAAACCGTCCTAAAGCAAAATATAGAAGGTAATAACTCGCCTGAAATATACCTTGATGTTTCAAAATTTAAGGCTGGCCTTTTATATATAGGGGTAGAACAAAACGGGGAAAGCATCTTTTATAAAATTATAAAGAAGTAATTAAAAAATATGATAGATGCAGACAAAAATCAGTAGTAATAAAACTTATGAATAAAAAAGTTATTACCTTACAGAGGAACTAAGGAATAAAAAGGGTTCTTTCAAATACTTTACTGGTTCTTAAAGGCTATAACAAGTTTAAAATTTAAAAGATGAAATTTAATTTAGCTGAAAAAATAGCAATAGTAAAAGCAATAGATGAAGTAATTCTCGCAGATGGCTACGCATCCCAACGTGAATTGATCTTTCTTTCCCAATTGATGGAAATTCTCAAATTTGATAGCGCTTTAATAGAAGAAGCTAGAAAAACTACTGGAAATGAGGGCTTATCCATTATCAAGGCAATGCCAGACGATAAGAAAAATACACTTATTGTTTTGCTGCAAGAAATGGCAAAAGCAGACGGCAAAGTTGATGATAATGAAATAGAATTAATCCAACAAATAATATCTTATATTGGAGTGTTTAGGGACTAATTATTGGTGATATACCCTAATAATCCTTTTAATACCAAAACGACTACTTGAAGATTTCTTTGTTTACCTAGTTCGTTTATAGCATAATATACAAACGGATGCATAAAGTCATGGAAACTGTGTTGAAAAATGTTTTGACGCATAGACATAAAGCTCAAATGTTTACATCCCAAGTTTCAAGATGGGGCCATTGACCTTGCCTTAGCGGACAAACAACCCTATTCATGGCGGGCTGCTTGGTTGTTATGGAGTTCTATAGACAAAAACGACCCGCGTGTTCAAAATCATATTCAACGTATACTGGATCATATCAGAAATAAGTCAGATGGACATCAGCGGGAATTAATAAAAATTCTTCTAGAAATGCATCTAGATCAGGATCAGGAAGGCTATTCATACTATTTGTGTGTGTCTTCATGGAAACAAACCGGAAAAAAACCATCAGTACGGTTTACCGCCTTTAAAGTTATCCAAAAAATTGCCCGTAAATACCCCTAAAGGATAACTGACAGTAGGCTCTTTAGAACATTTAAGGTCCAAATCGGAGGGTTCCCAGAATAGGATATTATCCTAAATATGTGAAATTCGTAAACTTGAAACCTTCATTGTATCGGTACTCCATAAGATCCCAAACGTAAAAATAATTGACTAAAATTCTAACAACGACACTACATATCCCCTTAATGAGGCTTCCTGCTATGCTCGTGCTAATTCTCAAAAAAGGAGATCTTGGTAAAAACTTGACATTTTTAGAATAGATTATATAAATTACGCATCTATAAAAGAGAGCTCAGGTCTAATCGAGATACAAACTACATATGAAATTCAATCCGATCCATATTTTCCTTTGTTTTTTCTTGCTACAGGCCGGTAGCTATGGACAAACATTTAAAGTTGGGGTAGCGATGAGGAACATTACCCCAGACCCGCTGATTTCAGTTTCCGGTGGTTTAGATGCCCCACTGCCCACTGCTCAAAAGCTTGGGGAATTGACGGTTCGTGCCATGGTCATGGAAAAAGGAAAGGTGAGAATTGCCATGGTCAGTATTGATAACCTAGGTTGGCCAGCAGGATTGGGAGATATTTCACGGTCCAGTATCAAAGGCATCCTGCCGGAGAACATACTCCTTTCATCCACCCATACCCACAGTGCCCCTGACGCTTACGCCTATCCCGACGAAAAAGGACATATTCGGGCAGATACCATCTATCTGAAATGGGCCGCCACACAGATAGCGGATGCCGTAAATGAGGCCAAGAAAAACCTGGTCCCCGCCAACTTGAGGATCGCTGTGGGCAAAGCGGCCGATGGTATAGCCTATAACTAT
Organism: Sediminicola sp.; assembly: GCA_041602195.1. Lineage (GTDB taxonomy): Bacteria > Bacteroidota > Bacteroidia > Flavobacteriales > Flavobacteriaceae > Sediminicola. Next base: position 2,018 of record JBFIGS010000252.1, read on the forward strand.
TATGCACCTAAGCTCTACGATCCCCGCTGTGGCGTAATTCAGGCGCTGAATACCAGCAATGAGGTAATAGCAACACTAGTGAACTTCGCTATCCATCCCGAAATAATCGGAAATGAACAAGGCATACTTAGTCCAGACCTTTGTGGCCCATTATATAAAAGGATTGAGGAACGGACAGGAGGTATGGCCTTTTTTTTCAATGGGGCCCTAGGAGGTATGATTACGGCAGACAATCGAAGGGCGGACGGCAAAAAAGCTACCGATTGGAAAGAATGTGAACGTATTGGGCACCTTCTTGCCGATGAGGCCCTAAGAATTGTGAATGAAGGAGAGATCCAGCGAGATCCAGTACTCATTTGTACCCATAAAACCCTTCAATTCCCTATAGACTCACCTTCAAAAGCCTCTTTACTAAGTAATGCTCCCTATAGTAGGAAGTTCATTGATAATGGCCATATTTCGTCTAGAATCAACCTGTTGGAAATTGGTTCAGCCAAAATCTTGACCATTCCAGGGGAAGCACTCCCCAATATAGGATTTTACCTAAAGCGAAAAATGAAGACAGAACATGCCTTTCTTTTTGGCCTGACCAATGATGCCTTCGGATATATGATGACCAAAGTGGATTTTATGAGTTTTGATCGCTATAAATACATCAGCGAGGTCAACCTCGGTGAAATGACGGGGGAAATCTATATAAAAGGAGCCTTGGAATTGTTAGATGCGGGTACTCCCCAAGAAATCCCTCCGGCAGGTCTATTTGTCCCCCACAACTAATAATGGGCTCTATGATAAATCCACCTAATCCCCTTCCTTTTGAATGGATATTGTCTATTTGTTTTTGTGCTTCCCCAGCTTAGGCATCAGCTGTATGCTCACCTCTATATTTTCCCCTGAACGCATCAGGCAGCGGAAAAATATGGGTATGTTCCGGAGCTCCTTTTCCTCCTTTTCCATCAAACTTATAGGAGCTGATATCTATGCACATATTGGTATTGCCATGGTACCCAACTTCAGAAGCTATGATATCTTTTTCACCGGTAACCGCTTTTACCATCCTAATGGCCAATTCATTGGCCTCACTACCTGAATTCACAAAATGCAGCACACTTAGTTCAGGAGGAAGTGTTTCCAAAAGTTCTTTGGCCAGATTATTTATATTCTCATGCAGATAGCGGGTATTGGTATTGATCAGTGCCATCTGTTCCTGCCCTGCCTTTACCACATCGGGGTGCTCATGGCCTACATGCGCCACATTGTTCACGGTATCCAAGTACTTTCTTCCATACTGATCCAGTAAATACTGCCCGGCACCCCTAACCATTTTAATGGGGATTTTGTATTGCAAGCTGAGACTCTTCCCCAAATGTTGCTTTCTATAGGCAATGATCTCATCATTGGAAGTAGAATTATTGGCACGGAGGGCCTCTGAATTGAACAACAAATTTGGATCTGGACAAATGCTCTTCCATACCGATAGCTGATTGTAATAAGCCACTCCCGGATAATCAATTTTATTATTGAGCATGGACAACATCACCTGAAAATGCAAATGGGCAGCCCAATTTCCGTTTTCGGGATAACTCCCCAGTTCTCCAATGTTTTCTCCAACGCCTACTTTATCCCCTACTTTGTGTTTCAGTGCACTGGAAACCGTTAAATGCCCATAAAGGGTGTAAAATTCCAATTCACCTTCCTTATGTTTAAGAATCACCAAACCGCCATATTCCTTGTCTCCTGCATCGTTAACTGCAGCTACTACCTCTCCTTCAAAAAGTGCATGTACCGGATTCAATGCTGGAAGCCAAAAATCGACCCCTAAATGTATGGTCCGACTTTCCCTTCCTTTATTCCCGATTTTATCATAGGCGTCCGAAGTGTAAATAGGTCTGGGCTCCAAATATCCCCCTGC
>JBFIGS010000253.1:0-3905 GCA_041602195.1 Sediminicola sp.
ATTGTACTGGAACATCCTAGGGGTGATCCCCGAAGCCTTAAAGGTAATCAACCTTTCTTCCAGGGCATTTACCTCTACATAGTTCTGAAAAGCGTGAATGGACGTAGTGATCTTCTGTAAGTTCTCAGCATACATCCGAGGCCTAATGTCCCCAATTCGATTGGTAATGGAATAGGTACCTCCTTGTACGGAAATGATGGGGACTATTTCGGAAAGCCCTTCAATCAATTTTATGATTGAATCTTCGGGTAATAGTCCGCCTGTGAGCACTATTCCCGATATCATGGGGTAATTGGCGGAAAGGTTAGCTTGAAGAGCCCCGAGTATAATATCTGCCCTATCTCCAGGGGTTATCACCAAACTATCCTTCTTTAAATGGGTCAAATAATTCCGTAATTGCATTGCCCCAACGCTGAAGTACCCTGCCTGGTTGTTTAAATAAGCTTCCCCAAAAAGTACCTTGCCATCCAATTCTTCCACAATTTCTTTGATAGTAGGATTGGCCAACACCGGATTTAATGGTATTACATTTACCAAAACCTCAGAAGGCAGGTTTGCTATGAGGCCCTCTTTTACCGCATCCAAATAGTCCGGATCCACCTTATTTGCCACTACGGACAAAACTTCAACTCCCTTTTCCTTAAAGGAATCATAGGCGATCTGTATGTTCCCGATTAAATCTTCAAGTGTTTTCCCTACACCGCTAGATAGAAGGATGGTGGGAATACCGAGGTTTTTGGCCATTAATACATTAATATCCCATTCTATGATATTGTCTTCCCCAGAGAAATCGGTACCCTCAACCAACATAAAATCGAACCTGTCCTCAATAGCTTTATATTTTCCAATAATCTTACTGATGATCTCATCTTCTTTCCCCTTATTTTTTTTCTGGATTATCTGACTTCTAGTATAGGCATAAGCATCCTCGAACTCTAATTCCAAATCAAAATAAGTAATCATTGTTTTTATATGATTATCCATTTGTCCTGGTAGAAAGTCATCGATAATAGGCCTAAAATAGCCCACTTTTGCAGCCTTGCCCAATAACATTTGCATGAGGCCCAAGGAAATTATGGATTTACCACTATTGGGACCTGTAGTGGCTATATAAATTGCTTTACTCATTAGTAATCAACAGTTTGAATTTATTTAGGTTTTTATTTTCACCAACAGCAGAAAAGATACTAAAATTCTCTGCTCCAAGTTTATAGATTTGTAGAAAATATGGGGTTAATTAAAGGTCTTTTGTTGCGTCATCCACTGGTACAACTTATCTACATCTTCTTTTTTACACAATTGTGTGCCCGGTGTCATGGTAGCTGCTGTTCCACATGCCACGCCATATCTAACCATGTCACTAAAAGAGTCACCGGAGGCCAAGCGCAGTACCATTCCAGCGACCATGCTGTCCCCTGCTCCTATACTACTGACATGTTGTACGGTTGGGGCCGGGATATGTTCGCTCCCTTGGGCTGTAACCAACATGGCACCTTTGGGACCCATGGAAACCACTAGTACTGTGCAATTATGCTCCTTTATAAATTTTAAAGCCAAGGCTTCCAGATTCTGCGTGGTAATTCGTGATACACTACAAAGGGAACTGAGTTCCCCTAAATTGGGCTTTAACAAAAAGACTCCAGCTTTGGCTCCTATTTCCAGGGCTTCACCTGACGTATCTAAAATCATCCTAGCTTTTTTTTCAAGCGCAATTTTAGCCACCCGTGCATAAAAATCAACCGGGATGTTTGGTGAGAGACTGCCACTGGCCACTAGGTAATCACCCTCCTTTAAAAGCAAGGGCAAATCTTCCAGGACTTGTTGCCATTCGGTATCCTGCACTTTCGGTCCGGGCATACCAAAGCGAAACTGTTGTTCGTTTGTTGTATCCGTCACTGCCAAATTTTCTCTTGTCCATTCTTCTATCGTCAGGATTTTTTGGGCTATCCCTTCCTTGGTCAATAGTTCCTTCATATGTTCCCCAGTTGGTCCCCCGGAAAGATAAATGGCCACTGAGGTTCCTCCTAATTTTTTAATTGCCCGGGATACATTAATACCTCCGCCCCCCGGCTCATATATTGGGACCTGGCAGCGCAGCTTTTTAAAGGGCAGCACCCCTGCTACCGAGGTACTCTTGTCCAAGGCGGGGTTAATGGTTAGGGTGAAAATCCTTTTCATATGATTCTAAATAGTAAGATGTTGATTTTGGAATATAAATACATCGTTAGGGCAAAAGTATCCCCAACCATCGAAGATATACATGACGGTTGTCATTTCTAAAATATTAGGTTGTCTCTACTTTCACAAAAAAGAAATTAAATGAAGGGAGTGCTGCAACTTGGCAAAATTGCCGGAATAAAAATAGAAATACACTGGACCTTTTCCTTTTTATTGATTTGGGTAGTATTTCTCGACATCCAGAAAGGAGGAAACCTGAATTCGTCACTATTGAATATCCTTATAATACTAATTCTTTTTTTATGTGTGGTACTCCATGAATTGGGTCATGCGCTTACGGCCAAAAGATTTGGTATAGGCACAAAAAAGATAACATTATTGCCCATTGGTGGAGTTGCCCTGTTGGAAAAAATACCAGAAAAACCTGTACAGGAGTTATTGGTAGCATTAGCAGGCCCAGCCGTAAATGTACTGATTGCCATACTACTATCTTTATTTATTCCCTTTGAAAACTATTTGAGCATGGATCCTTCTGGGTTGGAAGATTTTTTAGATACTTCCGGTTTTCAAAGCCTACTCTTATTTCTATTTTTAGCCAATATTATGCTGGTGTTCTTTAATATGATCCCTGCCTTTCCCATGGATGGCGGAAGGGTATTAAGAGCCCTTTTGGCATTTAAATTGGGCCGGGTGAAGGCCACAGAGATTGCCTCCGGATTGGGACAGGTATTGGCTGTTTTATTTTTCATGCTCGGGGTTTTCTTCAATCCATTTCTAATATTGATAGCCTTGTTCATTTTTGTAGGGGCCTATGGAGAAAACCAAATGGTAAAAAACCAATCTATTTTGGAAGGCCATATTGTTGAGGAGGCCATGCTTACCAAACTTACCTTACTTCATCCACAAGATACTATACAAGAAGCGATAAATGCAGTATTGGCAAGTACAGAAAAGGATTTTGTGGTCATGGATAACAATCAAATTGCAGGAGTATTATATCATAAGGAAATTATTAAAAATGCCAATAATCCATCTATATTGATCAAGGATGTTATGCAAAGGGATATTAAAACTGTTGATATAACACAAGCAATTACCTCTGTTTTGGAGAATATAAGGAATGAAAAAAGCACTTTTTATCCCGTCACACGTAATAATGAATTGGTTGGAGCCATTGATATGACCAATATCAGCGAATTCATTGTCTTCAAATCCAATCCAAATCAATAACTGCGATGTTACTCAAAAAAGCCATACCCTGTCTACTGCTTTTGGTCTCTTGTGGTAAAAAACAAGAAACATTGCGCCCTGTGGAAACCAAAATGACAGAATCTGTATATTCATCCGTTACCATACAACCCGATAGTCTCTACAAAGTATACTCGGCTGTTAATGGCATCTTGGACATCAACTTGGTTGAAGAGGGTGATCTGGTAAAAAAAGGAGAGCCCATTTTACAGATTATCAATACATCTCCGAAATTAAATACAGAAAATGCCCGGCTCAATGTAAAATTGGCCCAGGAAAATTATCAGGGCAATTATGCAATTTTAAGGGACATTCAGGACGAAATGAATGCAGCCCGATTGCGCTACCGGAACGATTCCATAAATTTTTTCAGACAAGAAAACCTTTGGAAACAAAAGATAGGATCGAAATTGGAATACGATACCAAAAAATTAAATTTTGAACTTTCAACCAATCAATTACAACTGCTACAGACGAAA
>JBFIGS010000254.1:0-3893 GCA_041602195.1 Sediminicola sp.
ACACAAAACGACCCTTCGAATAGCAACAGAACTAAAGAAGCGTTCCTAAGTAAAAGCAACAGTCCAAATGTCCTAAAACATGGCCACTACCTAATAAGTTCTGTAGTGAAGGATCACTTAAGACCACCAAATATAGGTCTCAAGACTATCCCTAAATATGATATATATCATCAAGAACCTTTAAGGAAATAAATCCCATATAAAGACGCTATTTTCAAAGATTCTTGTGGGTAAAAATCAAATAAGAGTATTTCATTAGCTGGGCCAACATAACGGATCCGAAAGCGAACACAGCAACTAATTGATACTGTAAAAAGGATAATTCCACCAAGGACAGGGCATTGGCAATAGGCGCTGTCACAGCAGCGGAATACGTTATTAGAAGACTCAATGCAATTGCACCCCACACCCATAGATTAGTGGTAACCTCATTCCTAAAAAAGGAGAACCCTACTTTAGGGATGTTAAAAATATTGAGCAATTGCGAAAGGATCAGGGTATAAAAGGCCATATTATTTATCACCTGGGGCGATAGCTTCAATATAAAATGGCCGTACCACGTTATCCCTAGAACCCCTGCACTAATGGCCAGACCATAAAGCATAGTGGCATGCCAGTGCAGGGGGGTCATAAGAGGTTCATTGGATTTTCTTGGCGGCATTTGCATAATTCCTTTTTCCCCTTTGCCCAGCCCCAGTGCCAAAGCGGGAAAAATATCTGTAATTAGGTTTAGGAATAATATTTGAAGGGGCAATAAGGGCGATGGCAAAATTAATAAAGCTGCCAAACCAACGGAAAGCACCTCTGCAAGGTTACTGGAAATCAGGTAAACCACAAATTGACGAATATTCTGATAAATGACCCTCCCCTGGCGTATGGCTACTTCTATGGCGGTAAATTTATCATTCTTAAGAATCATGTCCGCGGCCTCCCTTGCGGCCTCCGTGCCACGTATTCCCATGGCAATCCCAATATCGGCCTTTTTTAAGGCTGGGACATCATTGATTCCATCTCCGATCATTCCCACAATAAACCCGTGTTGCTGATAAAACTTTATTAGGTTCAGTTTTTGTTCCGGTACTACCCTGGCAAAAACATTGGCATCGAGGATTTGTGCTCTTTGTTTGGGGTCCAGATTCCCCAGCGTACCCAATTGACTCGCCATAATCGCCTTTTCTTGGGAATCATTTTCATTTACGATACCTATATCTTGTGCTATTTTATTTGCGGTTCCCAAATGATCCCCGGTAATCATGACCACTCTAATCCCTGCCCTTTTATAAATTGCCACGGTATCTTTAACATCGGATCGTGCGGGATCCAGAAACCCAAGAATCCCTAGAAATGTCAGCTGGTCCAACATCTGCCCCTCTTTTGGTGGGATTTGACAATCCTTATAGGCAAATGCAATTGTCCGCAACCCGCTGGACGCCATATCATCGACCAGCTTCTCCCACGTTTCCCTATTTTCAAATACTATTTTCTTCCCGTCCTTAATGCCTGTTTCGCATAAACCAATAATACTTTCAAATGCCCCTTTGGCATAGGTATGAAAACATTGTGGCCCTTGATGTAGGGTTGCCATCATCTTACGATCTGTGGTAAAAGGGATTTGATCCAATTCGGGATACGAGCTTCTCGTTTCTTTTGGGTCATAGCCGTGCTTTGAAGCAAAATCCAATAACGCCTTGTCAACGGTATCCACTTTTCCATAAAGGTTCTGGACAGGCACATCATTGCAAAGTACGCTTACCATCATCATTTCATGGAAGCCCTTGTCCATAACAAGCGCTTCCAGTTCATTTTTATTTTTACCGTGCACTTCCCAAACCCTCTCAGTGTCAATTTGGATGCTGTGCACCTGTAGTTTTTCCTCGGTTAGCGTACCTGTTTTATCCGTACAAATAATATTGGTGGCACCCAACGCCTCCACTGCTTCCAGACTTTTAATAACCACCTGTTTACGGGATAACCTTATCATTCCTCTGGCCAAGGCGATAGTTGCCACTATGGGAAGACCTTCGGGAATGGTGGCAACGGCTAGGGCAATCCCCGTTTGCAACATCAACATAAAATCCAGTCCCCGAAGATATCCCGTAAAAATGATAAGAACCGTTAAAAACAGGGTCAAGACGATAAGCCGCTTGCTCAATTGGTTGAGATTTTTCTCCAATGGGGTCCGCTCCTGCTCTGAGGCCATTGCCAATTGATGTATTCGTCCCAGATATGTATTTATTCCCGTAGAAGTAACAATTGCCTTTCCTGAGCCTCCACTGACTATAGTTCCTTTAAAGACCATATTGGATTGTTCGGTAATTGGCACCTGGTCAAAAATGGTATCTGTATTCTTTTCAATTGATATGCTCTCCCCTGTTAAAGATGATTCCTTTACCTGAAGATTGTCCTGTTCTATGAGACGTGCGTCAGCAACGATCAAATCGCCTTCTTGTAGTAGTAAAATATCTCCTGGAACCACTTCGGTAGCCTTAATTTTCATAGCCCCGCCCGATCGAAAGACATAAACGAAGGTTTCACCCATTTTTCTCAAGGATTCCAAGGATCTTACCGCTTGTAATTCCATGAAGTACCCTATAAGAACAGTAATAAAGATTACTGTAAAAATTGCAATGGCTTCTGCCCAATTTTTGTAGAGCAATGCCAATAAAGTGGCAACAAATAAAATGTAAATTATAGGGTCTACGAACTGACTTAAAAAAATATACCTCCGTTTTTTTATTTGATCCCCTGAAATTTTATTGGTGTAATATATTGATAATCGTTCCTTTACTTCCCCACTATTTAACACCTTGTCCAAATTGGTGCCAAGTTGCTTAACAAGCTCATTAATAGGAAGACGGTAGGGATGGAGTATCATGGTCTTTAGTAATTGGCCCCTGTTAAATGCGCCATAGAAAATCTATGTAAAAGAAGAACTGACCTACAGCAATACCCCTTGGCAAAAACCATTACAGAAGGAAGCAATTTCCGTAACGAATTTACCAAGGGGTAGATATAGGAATTACCTATACAAATGTTTTGATCGCACTACTTTACCAGTATGTTACGCGATTTGGATAATCTTTGCTGGCTTTTTTTTCGCCTCTTCCTTTTTGGCAAGGTTAAAGCTTAAAATTCCATCTTTATAATGGGCTTTTATCGCTTCTTCCTTTACACTCTCGGGCAATTGCAACGACCTTTCAAAGGAGTTGTAACTAAATTCCCTCCGGGTATAATCCTCCTCTTTTTCTTCTTTGGAAGTAGATTTCTCAGCTGCAATATTCAAACAACCATCTTCAATGGTCACATTAAAATCTTTTTTTGCGAATCCCGGTGCTGCGAGTTCAATTTCAAAATGGTCATCGGTCTCTTTGATATTTAATGCAGGCTCCCCTCTTTTACCATTCCAAAACCTGTCGCCCACAACATTTCTGCTCATTAGGCGGTTTTCAAAAAAATCATCCATATCAAAGAAATCTGATGCAATAAGACTTCCAAATGGCCTTCTGTTTCTAAATTTTACTAGTGACATAATATCTATTTTTTAAGGTTAAATTTTCTTACTGTTCAAAAATACAGTTAAGTAACAGCTATTGAAATGACCTAGATCAGCAACCCATAATATGTTAGGTTTTTATAAAAATCCCCATTGTCATGGGTTAAGTCAATCACCTGCATTTTTATCCCAAAATATATTACTGCGACTGATATTTATCATTGGCAATACCTTACCATGAACTTACATTTAGGATCAAACAAAAAGGATATGGATTATTATTTTAAAAAGTCGTTTAACGATGTAGATTTTGACGATATGGTAAAGAGAACTACCACTGCTTTAAAAACTGAAGGATTTGGTGTGTTGACAGAAATTGACATGAAAGCCACCTTAAAAC
>JBFIGS010000255.1:0-3886 GCA_041602195.1 Sediminicola sp.
GTACAGCTGGTCTTAAATAGAATATTGTAGGCGCTATTATACAATCCATGGAAATAGGTGTTCGGCATGACTTCAATGCCATTTTTTAAACTCATCGGGTATGATTTTATATAGGATTATTTCCCTTTCAATAGCGAGTTTTATTCTACTGCCCTAGCCTTAAACAACTATATAAAAGGTAATTGCTATAATCCTGAAATTCCTTTGTACCTTTGTGCAAATATTTTTGTAGATAATACGTATGGGAAGGTCAGATGACAATAGAGATGGGAAAGCTTCAGGAAGAGGAGAAGGTTTTAAGAAAAAGAGCTTTGCTAGGGGAAATGCACCTATAAAAAGAAAATCCGAAGGGGACAAGAAACCTTCTGATCCCAATGTAATTCGTTTAAACAAATACGTGGCCAATTCAGGGGTGTGTTCCAGAAGGGATGCTGATATTTATATAGCCTCAGGTAATGTTACCGTAAATGGAAAGCCGATTACTGAAATGGGCTATAAGGTAAAGCTTACCGACGTGGTAAAGTTTGATGGAAGATTGTTGAGTCCGGAGAAAAAGGAATATGTTCTTTTGAACAAGCCCAAAGACTTTGTGACCATAGCTACTGATTCAAGAGGGAGACGCTCGGCAATGCAATTGGTTTTGAATGCCTCTAAATCAAAAATATCACCTATTGGACGTTTGGACAAGGATGATACAGGTTTGATCCTTTTTACCAATGATGGTGAAATGGCAAAACGTTTGGCCCGCCCACAAAACGGGTTGAGGAAGATTTATCATGTTGTACTTGATAAAAATCTGAAGTTCGAGGACTTAAAGGCCATTGAAGAGGGAGTTACCATTGAGGAAAGTGTCATTAGGGTTGCCGAAATAAGTTACATAGAAAATGCCCCCAAACGCGAAGTAGGGATAGAGATACACAGTACCCGTAATAAGGCTGTTCAGAGAATATTCCAACACTTGGGTTATGAAGTGGAAAAGTTGGACCGTGTGGTATATGCCGGACTTACTAAGAAAGATTTGCCTAGAGGTCATTGGAGATACCTTACGGAGCAGGAAGTGATCAACTTGGGGATGATCAAATAGGTCATACGCCATAAGAAATAGAAAAGGGGCCAAAAACATTAGTTTTTGGCCCCTTCTAGTTGATTCAAACTATTTTACTTCATTTTATTTCTGATCTCCTCCAAACACAGATTGCCCAAACTTCCTTCATGGGTATGTTCAATATCTCGCTTAGGCGTAAAATTACCTGCGTTGATTTCCATTCCCATTTTCTTATAGGCATCCCTGAACGGCATTCCTCCCAATACCAGTTCATTTAAGGTATCCACACTAAATAGGTAATCGTATTTAGGGTCCTCCAAAATGCCCTTGTTTACCTTTATTTCCTTTAAACTGAAAGTCAGTATTTCCAAACACGCTTTTAAATCCTGTATGGCAGGGACAATGACCTCTTTTACCAATTGTAGATCCCTATGGTAACCACTGGGTAAATTATTGGTTATTAAAATCAGTTGGTTGGGTACAGCCTGAAGTTTATTGCATTTACCCCTTACCAATTCAAAAACATCTGGATTCTTTTTATGGGGCATTATGCTAGAACCTGTAGTTAGCTCATCGGGAAAGGAGATGAAATTAAAGTTCTGGCTCATATATAAACAGATGTCCATTGCCATTTTAGATAGCGTGGCGGCTATACTGCTCATCCCAAAGGCCGTGGCCTTTTCTACCTTTCCCCGTCCCATTTGGGCAGCAACTACGTTGTATTTCATAGTTCCAAATCCCATTTCCTCAGTAGTGAAACTTCTGTCTATGGGAAAGGAGCTTCCATAGCCTGCAGCGCTCCCCAAGGGATTTTGGTCAGCTACCTTATAGGCAGCATCAATAAAATACAAATCGTCCACAAGACTCTCTGCATAGGCAGAAAACCATAGTCCGAACGAAGAAGGCATGGCTATCTGTAAATGGGTATATCCAGGAAGCAAAACTTCTTTGTGCTGATCGGCCAGGTTTATAAGGAGGTCGAACAAGGATTGGGTCATTTCCTTTATTTCAGAAAGTTCATTTTTTAAATAGAGGTGCATGGCCACCAACACCTGATCATTTCTAGATCTGGCCGTGTGGATCTTTTTGCCTGTATCCCCCAGCTTTTCGGTAAGCACATATTCTATTTTGGAATGCATATCCTCAAAGGTATCCTCTATGATAAATTTGCCATCCTCTATAGATTTGGTAATTTGATCCAATTCGTCACATAAGGCCTGGGTTTCCTCCTTGGTCAACAATCCAATTTTGCCCAGCATTTTGGCATGTGCCTTAGATGCGATGACATCGTATTTAGCCAATACCAAATCCAGTTCCCTATCATTCCCTACCGTGAAATGATCAATTTTTTTATCCGTGCTAAATCCTTTGTCCCAGAGTTTCATATGCTTTAATTTTCTATTTCTAATTAATCTTAAACCAGCTGTTAGTATTTGTGCTGCATTATGGGTGCAGGAATCCGTCTAAAATCTTAATGTACAAATCTATGCCTTCCTCAATCTCCCTTACATAGATAAATTCATCTGCAGAATGGGATCTTGTACTGTCCCCAGGTCCTAATTTTAAGGACTGACAGCTCAATGCCGCCTGGTCCGAAAGGGTAGGGGAGCCATATGTACTCCTTCCCAAATTGATCCCCGATTGCACCAAGGGGTGATTTTTATCGATGGAAGATGAATTAAGTCTTAAAGATCGTGGCTTCAAGTGGCAAGGTGCCTCCTTGGCCAATATGTCGGCAATCTCTTTGTTGCTATAGCGGTCATTTACCCGTACATCCACTACCAAGTCTACCTTGGCGGGAACTACATTATGCTGGCTGCCCCCATTAATCTGGGTAACTGTCAGTTTCACCTCGCCCAGGGCTTCGGAAACCTTTTCAAAGGAATAGGTTTGAAACCACTTCAGTACTTCTATGGTATTGTAGATAGAATTATCATTGTTCGGGTGTGCCGCATGGGAAGGTGTTCCTTTTACTTCGGCATCAAATACTACCAATCCTTTTTCGGCAATGGCAAGGTTCATCAAGGTTGGTTCCCCTACAATGGCAACATCGATATGTGGCAAGATCAGGAGCATGCTGTTAAGGCCGTTAGGGCCAGAACTCTCTTCTTCTGCCGATGCTACTAGGATAATGTTGTGGCTGAGGTCTTTCGTGTCATAAAAGCGGGTAAAGGTGGCTATCAAAGACACCAAACAACCTCCTGCATCATTGCTTCCCAATCCATATAATTTTCCGTCCTCAATATGTGGGTGAAAGGGATCTTTGGTATAGGCCGAATTTGGCTTTACCGTATCGTGATGGGAGTTGAGCAATAATGTAGGCTTACTTTCGTCATAATATTTATTGAAAGCGTATACATTGTTCTTTTCTCTCTTAAAAGGAATATCAAAGGACGCAAACCAAGCTTCAATGGCATCAGCGGTTTTATCCTCTTCCGAAGAGAAGGACTGTAAGGAAATCAACTGCTTTAATAATGCAATTGCCTTTGTTGTAAGATGTTTTTGATCTAAGGTCATAAAGTAATAGTTGTATATAATGCCGTAGTAGGTTGTAACATGGAAATATCCCCTATGCACACCTTGTGGACATTTTTGTTTAATGCGTGAAAGCAATTCTCCAATTTAGGAAGCATGCCATCTGCAATTATTTTTTGATCTAGGAGCTCTTGGTACGATTGACTATTTATATGTTTGACAACAGAATTTTCTTCCGCAACATCCATCAGGACCCCCTTTTTTTCAAAACAGTAATACAATGTTGTTTCATAGAGCCCACTCATGCCAATAGCCATTTCCGAAGCGATGGTATCTGCATTTGTGTTCAATAATTGCCCTTTTCCA
>JBFIGS010000256.1:0-3881 GCA_041602195.1 Sediminicola sp.
GGTAAGGTCAGCAGACAATTTCCCATTTCCTACAATATATTCTCCGGAAGGATCCACATCACAGCCATGGGGAGATTTTGGGGTTGGCAAAAAGTATACTGCTCCCGGTACTTTTAAAGGATCTACCACCAATACTTCTTTCTTCATGGTAGATGTAGCTGTATGGGTTTCTTCATTATATACGTTGTGAGCGTAATTAGCGGGCATTTTTGTGCCACCTCCATTATTTACATATTCCTCAATTTTTTTCCAGTTAACGGCTGCTATAAAATCCTTGTCATTTTGGGAGGCATTGACTTCCAATAAAGTATTGGCTTCTTCCGTATTATAGGTGGTAAAGAAAAACCAACCATGGGATTTGCCCCTACCTGGATGTGAAAGGTCATAATCAAAACCAGGCATCATCAACTGGAATTTAATATCCATTCGTCCATTCTCTGGGTCTACACTTATAAAGGAAAGAGCCCCTTTAAAATTACCCTTGTAATCCTTAATAGGCATGTCCTGTTGCGGTACGGGAACAGAAAAACGTGTTCCTGCAACCACATATTCAGTGTTTTCGGTCACGAAGGAAGAACTGTGATTTCCCGCACTATTTGGAATTTCTATAATTTCCGTAGTCTCAAAGGTGGTCAAATCTATTTTTGCTATACGTGGCGTATTGTTTCCGTTTATGAATACATAGCGACCATCCAATTCACCATTGGTCTGTGAAATGTCCGGGTGGTGGGCATCGTCCCAAGGGATAAAACCATGTGATGTATTTAACATGGGTTTGGTTTCTTCATTATATCCCCATGCTTTTTCCGGGTCTTGGGAAAATACGGGTATTACCTTAAAGAGACGTCCGGATGGAAGTCCGTAAACGGATAACTGTCCACTAAATCCTCCAGAAACGAAGGCATAAAAATCATCATGTTCGCCAGGGGCAACATATACTTTTTCGGCAGCACTGGAAGCCAAGGCTCCATTGGAAGATTTTCCATCATTTTTGCAGCTGGTAAGAAGTGCAGCGGAGCATAAAATTCCAAATAGGTAATAACTAAAGTTTTTCATTGATATGGTTTTAATTTTTTAATCTGTTTGTTTTTATTCGCTTGGAGGTAAAAGAACTTTATCCACCACATGTACTATTCCATTACCTGCAGGAATGCTCGCTATTATTTTGGCTCCACCTACATAGACGTCATCACCTTTAACTTCAACGATTACCGTTTGATTATTGGCCTGCCCCAATTTTTTAAATTTCTTCAAAAAATCCTTGGAGTAATTCCCAGGTGTAACATGGTACTTTAATATATTGGCCAGGTCATTTTTATTCTCGGGTTTTAATAAATTGTCAACTGTACCAGCGGGGAGTGCGTCAAAGGCCGCATTGGTTGGAGCAAAGACCATCAATGGACCTGCATTTACCAATACATTTTCCAATTCTGCGGCCTGTACCGCCGCAACCAAGGTTGTATGGTCGGCAGATCCAATGGCAATATTAAGTACGTTGGGTGTAGAATCATCATCTTGAATAAAAGCCTGACCTTGTTTATGATCAGATTCCACTTCTACAGCATTTGAATCTGTTGCTTTTGACTTTTCACTGTTTTTGCAGCTAAACAAGAGTCCAATTGCGCAAAATGAAACAATGAAAAGTTTGATATGGTTAATTGTTTTCATAGGGTTGGTTTATAAGGTTCTAAAATACTCTACTACGGCTCGGGCCTGTTCTTCTGTAAGTCCTTGGTTGGCCATGGGTGAACCATTAAATTCTTGTAGTAATTCTTTCGCGAGAGGATCTTCTTTGACCATTACATCGGGATTAAGAATCATATTCATTACCCATTCAGGGGTTCTTCTTCCCAATATGCCGTTGGGCGGTGGGCCTACGAATTTTTTTCCTACCCTATGGCACGCTATGCACATTTGGTTATAGACCTCTTCCCCTTTTTTTGCCATTTCCATATCAATTGTCTCATGGAGAGTGACAGAGGTTATGGGACCTACACCTTTATTTGTTAAATCGACGGTTTCAGAAGGTTTAATACCACTATCGGTTGCGGGTTTTGGTTGTTCCTTGGAAGTTTTTGTTCTATCAACTGAAAAGCCTTCCTTTTTTTTCTCCTCCTTACCTCCACAGCTTAGCAATAAGGCCGAGAAAAGAAATACTGTGCTTCTAAAAATTAGTTTCATTTGGTTATATTAGTTTAGATTATGGCTCAAAAGTAGAACCCATTGTGAACTTAAAACATGACAATTGTCATATTTAAGACATAGAGGTCTTTTTATTTTTAAACACAGAAAATTTCTAATACATGCTTTCCAAATCATCTAAATATGCTCTTAAATCGGTACTGTATTTAGCAGTGCATTCCAGTGAAAATCAAAGGATTTTGGCAAAGGATATAGCTAAGCCAATCAATGTTCCAAAGGCATATATCGCTAAAATATTACAAGAACTGGCCAAACATCATTTAGTGTCATCTACCAGAGGTCCCAATGGGGGATTTTATATGACCAAGGAAAATAAGGAAAGGTCAATAATAGACATTGTGCTTCTTATTGATGGAGAATATCGTTTAACATCTTGTTTGCTGAGTATAGAGGAATGTGATGAAGATAATCCTTGTCCCCTTCATAAATTAATTGGTTCTGCTAAAATAAATTTTCGTGAGAATTTACAAAATACCACCATTAATGATTTGGTTAGGGATATTAGGGAAGAAAGGTCGTTCCTGCCCCTATAATGATTTAGGACGATAGCTTTATTATTTATAAAAATGTTGTTCCGTCAGCAGGAATAATTAATCGGTTGTAGCTTTTAAACTTCCAGAAAAGCGACACAAATAGGAATATGTTGGTTCGTAATAAAATAGGAGCAGAGAAGAAATGCAATTATTGATTCTTTGATCAAACCAATATTTGTAGGAATTTTCTTAGGTTTGTAAATTTATTTTCGTATTTTCTTCTCTATATTCAATTTTATGAAACTTAATACGGTTTGTATTATCGACGATGACCCGATATTCGTTTATGGTACCAAGGTTTTGCTCAATTACAACAGTAGCTTTTGTTCTAACATTATTGTGTATGAAAATGGCAAGGAGGCATTGGATGATCTACGTTTTATGTTGAAGAACAATACGGAACTGCCGGAAGTTATTTTTTTGGATTTGAATATGCCGGTTATGAACGGTTGGGAATTTTTGGATGAATTAAAAAAGATGGACCTCCCAAAAAGAATCGGGGTTTACATTGTGAGTTCCTATGTAGATCCGATGGATGAAGAAAAATCAAGGGATTATGATATGGTCATCGATTTTATAAGTAAACCGCTTACAGCCAATAAGTTGAAAAAATCATTAGTGCCAACGGAAGGGGAATCCCAATAGTATTCCCATGAAGATGATCAAATTACAGTAAAAACAATGCAATCGGCATGAAATAAAGAATGTTGCAATTTTCATGGTTTCGGATTCACAAGTTTATTTCAGCTTTTGGGACCTGAGATCTATTTTACTTTTTTTCTATTCAATATAGAAGTCCATTTATGAATCAAATTCCATGTTCATAAAATCCCAGAATCTTTAATTCCATGGACCAAAAGTTTTAGCTCTATGTTCGGTAATCCCTTGGAAGGCCAGGCTCCCATTTAAAGTTAAGAGGAACAATTTCTATGGCTTAACTGCAATAAATTATAGAAAACCTAGTTATTTTTTTATATCTTCTGATATGAAATCCCCCTAATTGTCATTGGATGAGCCCCGAGAAGAATACTACTGAGGATTACACGAGGAAAAATGTATTGGATTCCTATAAAATCTTTGATACCCTACCAGAAAAGGAATACGATGAAATCACCCAATTGGCATCCTATATATGCGAAAGCCCAA
>JBFIGS010000257.1:0-3861 GCA_041602195.1 Sediminicola sp.
AATTTAAATGATTTGGAAAAAGGTATTATGCTCTTACTATTGGAGGGAAAACAGTATGAAGAAATTTCCCAGATTACAGGGCTGACCCCAACGAATGTCGCTACCCGGATTTCACGCATCAAACAAAAATTAAAATCACAAATTCTTAAAAAACAATAGCATGGACTTAGAAGAAATACAGGAAGTCTGGTCCGAAATGAGTGACCAACTGGAACAACAAAAGAAATTAACCGATAAAATTATATTAGATATGACACAGGATAGATTTACACGAAAATTTAGAACTATTTCCATAGTAGAAACCTTCGGAGCAATAATTTGCTTTATCATGGCCTTTTATATGCTTTTCAATTTTGACAAATTGGATATTTGGTATTTACAGGTGTGCGGTGCATTTTCCATAGCTTTTTTAATAGGACTCCCTATATTAACACTTAGATCTTTAAAGGACATCCAAAAAATTAATATTACCGAGAAAAACATTAAAGACACGTTGGTCACTTATTCCAAGGCCAAAAACAAGGTTCTGGCCATACAGCGATCAGGTATATTTCTATGCTTTATTTTTATGATGACCTGTCTACCGGTTTTCTCCAAAATAATGAAAGGTAAAGATATCTTTCAACAGGGTTCATTTCCTATCTGGTATGTGGTCATTATGGGCGTGTTTCTTGCGATTTTTGCGAGATGGGGGTATGGATGTTATAAAAAAATCACCCAATCCGCTGAGGGTATTCTAAAGGAGTTGGAAATAGAGTAGGACTTTTTGCGCTGCAAAGAACCAATTTCCAGTTCCTTTTTCTTAATATGTTTGATTTATCCTATCAAATCCCCATTATATTCAAGAAACTTCCTAGATATATATAAAAAATATAGATTTATAATGGAATTATTGGATAAAGAAGTATTTTCCGCCTCCGAAAAGCATATTGTTTTATGATTAAAGAAGAGGAAAAAAGACTCAAAGAGAACTATAGTGGTGAAAAAGATTGGTTACAGTGGGGCCCATATTTAAGTGAGCGTCAATGGGGTACTGTTCGTGAGGACTACAGTGTTCACGGGGATGCATGGAATTATTTTCCGCATGACCATTCCAGATTAAGGGTATATCGATGGGGCGAAGACGGGATAGCAGGTATTTCGGACCGTTATTGCAATCTTTGTTTTGGAGTAGCCCTATGGAACGGGAAGGACAATATCATAAAAGAACGTTTGTTTGGCCTAACGGGACCAGAAGGTAACCATGGGGAGGATGTGAAGGAACTGTATTATTATTTGGATAATACGCCCACCCATTCCTATATGAAACATTTATACAAGTATCCCCAAAAGGCTTTTCCTTATAAGGATTTGGTCGCCACCAATCAGATGAGGGGCAAAAAGGAATTGGAATACGAACTCCTGGATACTGGGATCTTTGATAAAAATGAATATTTTGATGTGTTTACAGAATACTCCAAGGCAGATCCTGACGATATTCTTATAAAAATTACTATTGCCAATAGAAGCGTTAAAAAAGCGCCAATATCCGTTCTCCCTACCTTATGGATACGTAATTTCTGGAGCTTTTACCCAATGCCTTCAAAACCTCTGATCAAAGCCAATGAACAAGGTAAAACCTATGGTTCGGTAGATATCACCCATCCCTATATTGGCGACTATCATTTTTATTTTGAAAAACCGGACAAACTCCTGTTTACGGAAAACGAGACCAATGATGCTAAAATATACAATAAGCCCAACGACCATCCCTTCAAGAAAGACCTTTTTCACGATGCTGTGGTAAGCAATAATTTCAAAATACCGGAGAGCAAAAAGGAAGGTACAAAGTTTGCTCCATATTATAAACTGGAAATTAAAGGCAAGAGCGAGGTCACTATACGCTTGCGATTGTCCAAAAAGAAAATCGAGTCCAACCCCTTTGATTCATCCTTTGAAGCGAATTTTGAAGAAAAGATCGCACAGGCAGATGAGTTCTATGGAGATCTAAAGAAAACGGATGATAAGGATTTGAGCAATATTCAACGTCAAGCCTTCGCCGGCATGCTCTGGACCAAACAATATTATAACTATGATGTAGAACAATGGTTGAGTGGGGATAAATTGACAGGGGAGCCACCTAAAGCAAGATTGCATGGGCGTAACAGTACATGGAAAACCATGAGGACGCACGATATTCTCTCCATGCCCGATGCTTGGGAATATCCTTGGTTCGCGGCTTGGGACCTTGCCTTTCATTGCGTACCCTTGGCACATTTGGATGCCGAATTCGCCAAAAATCAACTGATGCTCCTCAATAAGGAATGGTATATGGCACCAAATGGTCAAATACCTGCGTATGAGTGGAATTTTAGTGATGTCAATCCCCCCGTACAAGCTTGGGCTGCATTCCAAGTATATCAAATCGACAAAAAGAAAACAGGAAAAGGGGATGTCGATTTTCTAAAGCGGATGTTCAATAAATTGGCCCTTAACTTTACATGGTGGGTCAACCAACAAGATAAAAATGAACACAATGTCTTCCAAGGTGGATTTTTAGGGCTAGATAATATTGGAGTCTTTGATAGAAGTCATGATATTCCCGGTGGAGGCTATTTGGAACAGGTAGATGGGACGGCTTGGATGGCACTTTTCTGCCTGAATATGTTGGAAATATCCCTTGAAATTTCCCTGGAGGATAAATCTTTTGAGGATATGGCCACTAAGTATTTGGGACATTTTGTTTTTATCGCTGAGGCTTTGAACAATTTAAACGAAAATACCGTTGGTAACTGGGATAAGGATGAAGGCTTCTTTTATGACCGATTGGTAAAACCCAATGGGGAACATGTTCCCGTTAAAATTAGATCTATTGTCGGCTTACTTTCACTCGCGGCAGTTTTGGTTATCCCAGAAGATACGTTAGACCAGCTTCCGACCTTTAAAAGAAGCTTGGAGTGGTTTAGGAACTATCGCATGTATAAATCCAAATATCGTGTTATTCAAAGTAGTTCCAAAGAAGGGGTACTCCTTTCATTGGTATCCCAGGACCGGTTAAAAGTACTTATGACGGCCCTGTTGGATGAAAAGGAATTCTTAAGTGATTATGGTATCCGTGCCTTGTCCAAGATCCATGAACAAAAGACTTATACCCTGACTATAGACGGGATACCATATTCAATAGATTATGAACCTGCAGAATCTACAGTATCCCTATTCGGGGGGAACAGTAACTGGCGGGGCCCAATATGGTTTCCTATCAATTATATGTTCATAGAATCTTTATTGGAGTACCACAATTTTTATGGAGGGGATATGCGCATGGAATACCCAACAGGAAGCAACAACAACAAAAATTTAAAGGAGTTGGCCGAGGAATTAGGTAAAAGATTGGTAGCCATATTCCAAAAGGACAAAAACGGAAATCGTCCAGTGAATGCCTTGCACAAGACGTATTACCAACACCCAAAATTTGAAGATCTCGTTCTTTTTTACGAGTATTTCCATGGGGACAATGGCCGTGGGGTAGGGGCTTCCCACCAAACAGGCTGGACAGGCCTGGTGGCAAATTTGATCTATGAGTTCTATGATAACGATAAACCAAAATAAAATTAATACCGATTACGATGTAATTAAACCTATTATAAAGCTGCAACCTCAATACTGAAGTCCAGGGAGCTATTCTTGGACTTTTTTTTGTTTGCCGTCCCTTATTTTAAAATATCCTATTTTTATAAAAAACTAACCGTATGAAGATTTCAAATTGGGGATACATTCTACCCCTGTTCCTTTTCCTTTCCTGTAAAACTGAGGCGCCCAAAGAAACTGCGATCGATTTCTATGAGAGCCAACTGTTCCAGGATGTACAGATCAACACCGTGT
>JBFIGS010000258.1:0-3860 GCA_041602195.1 Sediminicola sp.
ATTGGTATGACATTTTATCCCAAAATGATTGTTTGTCCTCATGGTAAGGGCACCCCTACCACCGCCGCTTTCCAAGATTCCCTGAGCCAGGGTAATACTTGCCGGGATGCCATAGGCTTTCATTTCGAATTTTGCTATCTCTGCAAAAGTTTGAATGTATTCCTGAGTTGTGGCAATGGGAAACCTCACAAATTTTCCTTCATCCTCTGGCAAAGGATATCCATCGGAATCCACTTTGTTTTGTGTGTTGGAGTCAGTTCTGTTTACTGTAGTTTGATGGCCCCTTCTATCCCTGTTGGTTTTGGACGCCTTCTTTTTGGCACCACAGCTCGTCAAAAAAATGGCTAGCATTATAAATAACCCTAAACGTTGTATCATAGTTCAATCAATGGTAAATTTTTCTTTTTCAAAACAATGTTCATTCCTGCTATTCCTTGCAACCCTCCTGAATGGATCGCCAAAATTTTGGTATTGGGCTCAAAATAATCCTTACGGACCAGGTCCAAAATACCAAATAGCATTTTTCCTGTATATACCGGATCCAATGGGATTGAGGTTTTCGATTTAAAGTCGTTTATAAAATCTATCAACTCTTTGGTCACCTTCCCATATCCCCCAAAGTGATACTGGGTATTCAGGTCCCAGTTTTCCCTTTGGGCAAATTTACAAATATCTTTTCGCAAAAAATCACCTTTTAATGCAGGGAAACCTAATACTTTTTGATGTATCCTTGATGAATTGATCAAACCTGCAATGGTACCACCGGTACCCACACATACACAGATGACGTCAAATGCTGAATCCTCTTCGGTCAATATTTCCTCACAGCCCATAACCGCCAAGGCATTTGCCCCTCCCTCGGGAATGCTGTAAAATGACCCAAATTCCTGCTTTAACTGTTCCAAAAATTCAGGGCTCTCTTTGGAACGGTAGGCCTCTCGGGAAACGAATTTAAATTGCATCCCCTGCTCTTTTGCCCAAGCCAGGGTAGGATTATCTCGCCAATGGTCCACAAGTTCCTCTCCTCGTATGATGCCAATGGATTTTAGTCCATGCTCTTTCGCTGCATAGGCGGTTGCAGCAATATGGTTGGAAAAGGCGCCACCATAGGTCAAGAGGGTATCATGACCCAAACGCTTGGCCTCTGATAGATTATATCTAAGTTTCCTGAATTTGTTGCCAGAAATAAAGGGGTGGATCAGGTCTTCCCGCTTAACAGATAGGGCGACCTTTTTCTCATTTAAGATGGGCAATTCAATCCGTTGATTATAAACCTTCACACGTTTGCTTTTCTACCGCCAAAGATATTTAATAAAGCGAAACGGTCTTCTGTTCTTGTAGTAATCTAGATTTTTTTCGTTTTCATAAGCCTCCCTTTCAAAGCTTATATTTTTATAGGCCTTATATGTATCAAAATAGATAACGGACCTTATTACCCATTCCAATGTGTATAACACATAAAATGGGACCACTAAAAGTTCTTGTTGCTGCTTTAGGTGAATCCTTTCATGGTTCATCAAAACAACATCTTGCCTCAATGCCGAATTTTTCAAGATGATGAAGGGCCAAATACACAGACCAACATAATTCTTGTGAAAAAAATATTTAAATACAATGACCATCACCTTGGATTACATTAATGCTATAATAGAAATATACTAAATATCGGTTTTAATAACAACATAAGAATAAACAACCTTACTATACCTAAGTGTCTTCTCCACATGGTTAAAAATTCTTAAATGCTTCCCTGTTCATAGGAAATGAAGTAATTTTACATGAATGAAGAAAATTATTCCTTTGGAAGAGGGCGACTTTTATCTTTCCCCTGAAGGGTATAAGGTATTCACCGAAAAATACCATTTAAAAAGGGGGTATTGCTGTGAAAGCGGCTGTAGACATTGCCCCTATGGATATGATAAGAAGACAAATAGCAGATAAGTACAGTATATATTCGGCATGATTTTTGAGGCATCTTAATCAGAAATCAAGCTATGTTAACTAAAAAAAACGCTATGAAAAAACTCGCATATTTAATTGCACCGTTACTTATACTCCTCTTTATGGGTTCTTGTACATCGGTAAGGGTACTATCGGATTACGATAAAGAGGCAAATTTCAATTCCTTTAAATCATATGCCTTTTATAAAACCGGCATTGACAAGGCACAAATTTCCGATTTAGATAAGAAACGAATTTTGAAAGCCATTGAAGTCGAAATGGCCAATAAGGGTTTTGTGAAATCCAACGACCCTGATATATTGATCAGCATTTTCACCAAAGAGCGCGAACAGGTAGATGTTTATAACAACTACTGGGGAGGCGGAGTTGGATGGGGATGGAGTCCCTACTACTGGGGATGGGGTCCAGGATTTGGATGGGGCCCAGGATTTGGATGGGGTGGCGGCAATAATGTAAGCACCCGCACAGAAGGCTCCCTATATATTGATATGATAGACGCCAGGAACAAGGAACTGGTCTGGCAGGGCAGAGGAGTTGGCACTTTAAACAATACCAGAAACATAGAAAAGAAGGAGGAACGAATCAAAGAATTTGTCTCGGAAATCTTACAGGCCTATCCCCCGATGATGGCCTCCAAATAATCAGGTTATAATATTTAGAAACCGTCCCAAGAGGGCGGTTTTTTATTTTCCGTGGGGTATTTTCAAATCGAACAATCGTATCATTTTTCGTATCTTTATACCATTAAAAATAGACCGATGTCCTATAAGAGCAATCATATATTAGATAAGCTGCCAAAGCACCTTAAGCAGTACATAAAACCTCAGAACTACGACGATTATACCTCGATCAATCAGGCTGTATGGCGCTATGTTATGCGAAAGAACGTGGATTACCTAAGTAGGGTTGCCCACAAAAGTTATATGGACGGACTTAAAAAAACAGGTATTTCCATAGACCATATTCCCAATATGTACGGCATGAACCGTATTCTAAAAGAAATAGGATGGGCGGCCGTTGCCGTTGACGGTTTTATTCCACCCTCTGCATTTATGGAATTCCAAGCTTATAATGTGTTGGTAATTGCATCGGATATCCGCCAATTGAACCATATAGAATACACCCCGGCACCGGACATTATCCACGAAGGCGCAGGGCATGCACCTATCATTGCCAATCCTGAGTATGCAGAATACCTAAGGCGTTTTGGGGAAATCGGTTGCAAGGCGCTTTCCAGCGCCAAGGATTATGAACTCTATGAGGCGGTGCGACATTTATCTATCATCAAAGAAGCTTCGGACACGCCACAGGAGGAAGTGGACAAAGCAGAAAAATTGATAGAGGATTTGCAGCAAAACATGGGGGAACCCAGTGAAATGGCCCTGATTAGGAACCTACATTGGTGGACCGTAGAATACGGCCTGATAGGGACAGTGGAGCAACCTAAAATATATGGAGCAGGACTCCTTTCCTCCATTGGTGAAAGTGCTTGGTGCATGACGGATGAAGTGAAAAAGATCCCTTATTCTTCTGAGGCCGCACACACCTCTTTTGATATTACCAAACCCCAGCCACAGTTATTTGTAACTCCAGATTTCGCATTTTTAAGTCAGGTTTTGGAAGAATTTGCAAATACCATGGCCTTGCGTACGGGAGGCTTGAAGGGAATTACAAAACTAATCCACTCCAACGCATTGGGCACAGCAGAACTAAGTACAGGACTTCAAATATCCGGTGTCTTTGATCGTGTGATCCAATTTGACAATAAGCCTGCCTATATAACAACTAAAGGCAAGACCGCCCTTTCTTATCGAGAAAGGGAATTGGTAGGACACAGCACCAAACATCATGCAGAAGGATTTGGCTCTCCCATTGGCATGCTCAAAGGCATAAATCTG
>JBFIGS010000259.1:0-3841 GCA_041602195.1 Sediminicola sp.
ACACCAACTTTTCCAACCCGTGCGCTCCAAATGCGCCTAGCACTATAGCCGTTAATCCCAATATGACGCCCACTCCTAAAATTGTTTTGTTCATAACTTATTTCGGTATATTTATTATATTTATAACAATTTGATACTTTAGTATCCATTGAATTTACAAAAGTAAGGAAACAGATGTTGAGAAAGATACTTGTAGTTGGAGCTGGTAAATCCACCTCCTATTTATTGGATTATTTATTGGAAAAAGCAGAAAGCGAAAAACTTCATGTGACCATTGGGGACCTTCACCCGGAGCATATAAGTAATACTGTAAAAAACCATCCACATTGTACGGTTGTTACCTTGGATATATTCCAAGAAGATCAGCGGCACCAAGCCATACAAAATGCAGAAATTGTGATTTCCATGCTGCCGGCCCGTTTTCATATCAAGGTAGCCGAAGATTGTTTGAAATATGGAAAACATTTGGTGACCGCCTCATATGTAAGTGATGAACTCCTAAAATTGGACCAGCAGGTAAAGGACAAGGGGCTAGTGTTTATGAATGAGATCGGCCTTGATCCCGGAGTAGACCACATGAGTGCCATGCAGGTCATAGACCGCATACGAAACAAAGGGGGCAAACTGCTATTGTTCGAATCTTTTTGCGGCGGCTTGGTTGCTCCAGAAAGCGATACCAATCTATGGAATTACAAGTTTACATGGAACCCGAGAAATGTAGTGGTAGCCGGTCAAGGGGGTACCGCCAAGTTTATACAAGAAGGCACCTATAAATACATTCCGTACCATAAATTGTTCAGAAGAACAGAATTTATGAACATAGAAGGTTTTGGAAAATTTGAAGCCTATGCCAATAGGGATTCCCTTAAATACAGGGAAGTCTATGGCCTAAATGATGCTCTTACGCTGTACAGAGGAACGATAAGAAGAGTGGGCTTCTCCAAGGCCTGGAACATGTTTGTGCAATTGGGCATGACCGATGACAGCTATACTATTGAGGATTCCGAAGGGATGTCTTACCGCGAATTCGTAAATTTATTTTTACCCTACTCCCCCACCGATACGGTTGAACTGAAACTGAGGCTCTACTTGAAAATAGACCAAGATGATATTATGTGGGACAAACTTTTGGAGTTGAACCTTTTTGACAGCTCCAAGACCATTCCTTTGAAAAATGCCACCCCAGCAGAAATCCTTCAACATATACTTGAGGACAGCTGGACCTTGGGCAATGAGGACAAGGACATGATTGTCATGTACCACAAATTTGGATACGAGATAGATGGGGTAAAAAAACAGATAGATTCCAATATGGTGGTCCTTGGTGAGAATAGGACACATACCGCTATGGCAAAAACCGTTGGACTACCCGTAGCGATGGCCACCCTCTTAATATTGAACAAAAAAATCACAACTCCCGGGGTTCAAATACCCATTAACAAGGAAGTATATGAACCCATATTAGATGAATTGACGGAATACGGGATCAATTTTAAAGAGCACGATGTGTGCTATTTGGGCTATAATCCCGATTCTATTGCTGGTTAGGATCTATAACTAAATAGCTATATTTACCATCAAATTGAAACCAAAAAATGAAATCTACCGAGGAGAATATTAAAATTGATGGGATTGACAAAAAAATACTACGGTTCCTCATGGCCGATGCCCGCAAGCCTATCTTAGAAATTGCAAGACACATTGGCATTTCTGGAGCAGCCATCCATCAGCGACTGAGAAAATTGGAGGCCTCGGGACTCATCGCAGGTTCCAAGTTCATTGTCAATCCGAAAGTTTTGGGATATACCACTATGGCATATATTGGAATATACCTGGACAAGGCCATGAGCAACCCTCTGGCCGTAAAGGAACTGGAGAAAATCCCAGAAGTACTGGAGTGCCATTATACCACTGGCAACTGGTCTATTCTCATAAAAGTACTTTGCAGGGACAACGAACATTTAATGAACGTGCTCAACAGGGATATCCAACAAATTGAAGGTGTTTCCCGCACAGAGACCTTTATATCCTTGAACCAACAGATAGATAGACAAATAACCATATAAAAAAAGGACGCTTTCTAAGCGTCCTTTTTTTATTATTTCTTTTGATTCTAATTCCTAATCCCTTCCACCGAGAACTTGAAGGGCCCAATAAACCAATGTTGCCAAGGATCCTATAGCGGCAACCAAATAGGTGCGGGCCGCCCATTTCAAGGCATCCTCTGAGCCTTTGTATTCTTCCTGGCTCAACATATTCTTATTCTTTAACCAAGCCAAGGCACGGTTACTGGCGTCATATTCCACAGGGAGGGTGATAAAACTGAACAAGGTGGCAAAACCCATCATCACCAAGCCGGCAACAGCCACCCAATATCCAAAGCCTACTCCAGCAGCGGCGCCCAACATAATACCTCCAAATACGATCCAAGTGGACATCCCGGAAGTGACACTCACCACAGGCACCAATTTAGAACGCATCGTCAACCATTCATAGGCCGTGGCATGCTGTACAGCGTGCCCACATTCGTGAGCTGCAACAGCAGCAGCGGAAGCATTTCGCTGATTATAAACACCTTCACTTAAATTCACTGTTTTATTGGCCGGATTATAATGATCCGTTAACATTCCCGGGGTGGAAATAACCTTTACATCCCTGATCCCATGATCAGCCAACATTTTTTCTGCAATTTCAGCACCACTCATACCATTGCGCAGATGCACTTTGGAATAATGCTTAAATTTATTCTTTAGTTTATTACTGACCAACCAGCTCACCAAGGCAATAGCACCCAAAATAATATAGTACATCAACATAATTTCGTCTTTTTAATGATAAATATAGTAAAGATTCCTTTTCCTAAAATCAAATAATTCTTCTTTACTTATAATCAAAAACCCCGCCAAAAAATGACGGGGTTCCCAGTATGACAAAATGTACTGTTTACACCTCAGCGGCTTGCCAGTTAAAGGCTTCAATAATCTCCTTATAAATCACTTTTCCCTCTACTATGTTCAACCCCTTTTGTAGGGATGCATCTGTCCTACAAGCCTCAACCCAACCTAAATTTGCCAATTTCAATACATAGGGCAAGGTGACGTTTGTCAAGGCCATAGTAGACGTATAAGGGACTGCCCCTGGCATATTGGCCACACAATAATGGACCACATCATCTATAATAAATACAGGTTTCTCGTGGGTTGTTGGCCTGGTGGTCTCCACACATCCGCCTTGGTCTACGGCGACATCCACTATGACGGTACCTGGACGCATATCCTTTAGCATGTCCCTTGTAATAAGATTAGGAGCTTTGGCACCCCGTAACAGGACACCACCAATGATCAGATCATGGTCCTTTATATGTTTTCTTATATTAAATTCATTTGAGAATTCTGTTACCACATGGCTTGGCATTACGTCATTGACATAGCGGAGCCGTTTCATATTAACATCTAAAATAGTAACATGAGCACCCAGTCCGGCTGCCATTTTTGCAGCTTGTATCCCCACAATACCGGCTCCAAGCACCAAAACTTTTCCCGGTGCCACGCCAGGCACTCCTCCCAATAATACCCCACGACCTTTTTCTGGCTTCTCCAGATATTTAGCCCCTTGTTGAATAGCCATCCTGCCCGCAACTTCGGACATGGGTGTCAATAACGGCAATGTCCCATCTTCATCCTCCACGGTTTCATAAGCAATACAAATTGCCTTACGGTCTATCATGGCCTCCGTGAGGGTCTCACTTGAAGCGAAATGAAAATAGGTAAATACCACCTGTCCTTTTTGAATTAGGCCATACTCCTCTTTTATTGGCTCCTTTACCTTAACGATCATATCG
>JBFIGS010000260.1:0-3838 GCA_041602195.1 Sediminicola sp.
ATTTTTCAATGGCCTTTTCATCGTGGACTTCCACCTTATAACCAAATTCCTTACCGGACATTATTGCTTCCTGGCCCAATATAATAGGGGTAAGCTTATTGCTAGGGGCGTTTACCAACCTTAATATCTTAAGCTGGGTTTCCGCGGTAGCCTTGCCCTTCACAGTTGCCCTTTCAACAATTTCTTCAAAACCTCCGGGTACACAAAAACCCAATTTTAATTGGTCAGATTCCCATTTCTGCGTTTTCGTTTCCGATGTTTGATACAAGCCTTTTTTATAAGTACCCAATATTAAGCCACTGATTACACCTTCGGCCAAAACAGTTAAAAATTCAGGTTCAAAATTGCCGTTGCTAATATCAATACTCAAATTGGACGGTAATTTGGCAGCTTCCATTTGAAGGAAGCGCTTAAATGCATCTATTACCACTTTTAAGGTTGGTTTTGTTCCCAAACCTAAACAGTAAACCCTTTTTATACTTTTATGACCATTGGGGAAAAACAAGGAGACTTCCTTTTTTTCGGCCTTTATTTGTTCCATTAACAGTGACTTGGGGAGCTGTAGATCCCCCGCGAATGTAGCAATGTCCGTTTCTAAATTTTCACCTTGTACAAACGGTACTATAAGGGTTTCCGAAAAAAGACTTTTGTCCTTTGTAATGCTGATCATAAAACTGTATTAAGTTTATTTTCTATAATAAAGAAATTCTATGGCTGCCGGGAATTCTTGGCTCCAAAACCATTCCTCATGTTTTCCTTGGGGATCAATACGCAATTCAATATTTACAATAGTGCCCTCTTTGTTCTTATCCTCAAGCACTTGTTTCAATCTTTTCACATTCCCCACCATATTCACACTTTCGGAACCTCCAGCATACAAATAGATATCGGTAGGATAAGGTTGATGAAATGCTATGGCGTCAAAATAAATCTTGGGGGTAATCCAAAGGGAAGGAGAAAAAATCATCAATTTACCAAACACTGAAGGATATCTTAGCCCAGCATAAATACTTATTAGGCCTCCCATTGAACTCCCTCCAACTCCAGTATTCTCCCTTTCTTTTAGGGTCCTAAAATTTTTATCAATATGAGGTTTTAGAGTTTCCACCAAGAACTTAAGGTACTTTTTGCCGTCCCCTTTCCCCCATTTGGTTTCTTTAAAGGGTGAAAATTCCAATACCCTTTCCTCTTCCGCATGGTCTATAGCGACAACAATAACCTCCCCCATTCCCTTTCTTGCCAATTCCGATAGCTTTTCATCAATGGCCCAGTTGCCATAAGGTCCACCACCATCAAATAAATTTTGACCATCATGTAAGTACAATACCGGATAACTTTTTGAGCTAACCCCATAGCTACCTGGCAAGAGTACCGATATTCTCCTTTTCCTATTCAACTGCGGAATTTCATAATCCTCAGCTATTATACGAATCTCAGGCCTATAGGAAATTTGATTTCCGCCTTGACTTCCTGCGTCGTTGATATTTTGCTCCAACATGCTCTTTTCCATAATATTATCCCAACAAATGCGGACAAAGATAATCTGTTTTGGAACAACAGTACCATCAAAACAACCCTTATCTAATGTTCCACCCAACATTCTGCTTCTATGACCCCAATATGTAGGGCCAGATGATGGATTCCAAATAAATTAATAGTTGAAAAAGAAGATATAGAAAATAATTATTATGCTGTTTATCGAAGAAAGGATACCGTTGGTTTTTTTCACAACATTATGGAGTGTGTTCACAACAAAAATTAAGTGGAACTGCTTAATCCTCCTATCTTTACATTGTATTTAAGTGATAGTGTTTCACCCCAAATCAAACGCGAAACTTAATTCCAAGTGCTTTTTCCCCAAATCAGCACTTAACCTTAAAGTAACGCTTTATAATAATAAACCAAATTTTACTGAAAGACCTACTTAACTAAAAAATTGAAGCCGTCTCGTTTACTAAAATGAGGCGGTTTTTATTTTTTATAGATTTTCATCTGAATTTTTTCATGAAGTAGGCCATTTTAATTTTTTGGAAGGAGATTTTAAGTGCTTTAGGCACTTTTCTTTCTCATATTATGCGCCAGGGCATGTAATCCGAACTCTAATTCCACTTTATCCAACCCGCGATGGGTAAATCGTTTAAAATTTCGGTTAGATTTGATATGGGCAAAGACCGGCTCCACATCAGCCGTTCTTTTTCTACGCTTTATTTCTCCTATTTCAGATAAAAGATGCTCTCTAGCCTTCTGTTTGTAATGCTCCAGGGCATGGTTACGTTCTATTACCCGATTGTATTTTCCTTTAAAACAAACATTCCTTATTGGACACCCATTGCAATTTTTTGCGCTATACTTACTTACTGTTTGCCTGTAGCCTGATTTGGTGGTCTTTGTTGCTTGGGCTATTTTCTCCATCCGCTGTCCCATCGGACATACATAATGATCTTCCTTTTCATTGTAATAAAGTTGGTCCCGGTGGAAGGGAGCCTTTTCCTTACGCTTTTTTCCTGCCTTATTTTGTTCTTTATCAAAAGTGTTGAATTTTACATAGCCTTTGATTCCTTTTTCAGAGAGTAGTTCATAGTTTTCCTGGCTTCCGTAACCAGCATCAGCAGTAAGAGTTTCTGGAAGATTTTGATAGAGGTATTCATAATTCTCAAGATGAGGCCGTAGGGTATGAATATCATTGGTGTCCTGGTGTAGGGTATAATTTAGGATGAACTGATCTTCGGAACTGATCTGTACATTGTAGCCTGGCTTAAGCTGCCCGTTTTTCATATGGTCTTCTTTCATTCGCATGAAAGTAGCATCGGGATCTGTTTTGCTATAACTGCTTCGGTTGCCAAGGAGTTGCTCCTGTTGCTCATATTTTTCCAGGTTGGCAGGAAAATTTTTCGCAATATAGCGGGCTTTTGCTTTTGCTTTAGAGCTGGCTTTAGGATTCCCTTTGAGGATCTTGTCAATCTTTTGAGCTGTTTTTTCTACCTTCTCCTTATCGACTTTTTTAAAATCTGGAGGAGTAGGATCGGTATCCTCTTCATCAGCAATGCTTTGAGCATACTCCCACATCTCTTCGAGCTGCCGGGCCATCTTTTCTTTTTGGGTTTTAAGGGCATTGCCCCAAACAAAGGTGTAACGGCCGGCTACGGATTCTATTTTGGTGCCATCGGTATAAACTTCTTTTAACTTCACAAGGCCTTCCTGGGCCAGCAATAATACCACTTGCTTAAAAATATCTTTGAAAACATCCTTTAGCTTTTGGCTTCTAAACCTGGCTATGGTATTATGGTCAGCCACCTGCTTATTGGAGAGCCACATGAAGTTAATGTTCTCCCGCATGGCCTTTTCTATCTTACGGGTAGAATAGGTATTGTCCATATACGCATAGACCATTACCTTCAACATCATCTTTGGATGATAACTTGGCTGACCGTCTTTACTATAGGCTTTAATTAGTGGCTTTAGATCCAGATGTTCGATAACTCCATTGACAATCCGAACCGGATGGTCTTCTGGAATTAATTCTTCAATAGAGGGAGGAAAAAGCCAATTTTGTTGTTGATTGTACTCCTTGAAATTGCGCTTCATTTGGTAGTAATATTGCAACAGTAATGTAGCAAAAACCTAGCATTTATACAAGATAATCAAGCTATTTCAAAGAATGATCCAAAAAAAAAAAAGCTGCCTCTATTAATGAGACAGCTTCTTTTGTGTTATAATTTATTGATGCTTAAAAATGGTAGCGAACAAAGGCTTCCATGGCAGCGTAATGTGCCAATCCCAATTCATCGTATTTGGTAGCAGTTTCCTTGTTCCTGTCCTCTGCACGTTGCCAAAATTC
>JBFIGS010000261.1:0-3828 GCA_041602195.1 Sediminicola sp.
CTTTAGGTCTGTTGCTATTCGAAGGGTCGTTTTGAGTGCAGATTTTATGATGGAAAACCAGTTTTTAGATATCGCTTTATTACAAAGTATTTTTGAAAGTACTTCTGAAGGAATCTTGATTACAGATTCCCAAGGCATGATATCGCGGGCCAATAAATCTGCCGCCATGATTTTAGGTGAAAGGGTAGGGGAACTGGAAAACAGAAATCTAGGGGAAATTTTGGCGCCACGGAGCAAAACCAAGTTGCTTAAATTGTTAAATAAAGATGGAGGCAAGAATAAAATTCAACACTTGCAAACTAAAATGGGCCTTTTGGATGTAGAATTAAAATTGGCCTACAAAGAAAAAGATGTACGCGTTTTACTGCTTAGGGATATTTTCCTCAATACAATAAATAGGAAGATGTTGCAACTAAGAACTATCGCTTTGGAAGAGGTTGATAATGGAATTATAATAGCTGATGCAAGGCTCCCAGATATGCCCATTATTTACTGTAATAACGGTTTTGTTAAAATGACAGGTTATTCAAAACAGGAAGTAATTAACAAAAACTGCAGGTTTTTACAGGCAGATGATAATGGACAAAAGCAAGTTGAGAATATCAGATCGGCCCTAGAACAAGGCAAGCCGTTCCATGATGTTCTACGCAATTATAGAAAGGATGGGACCATGTTTTGGAATGAACTACATATAACTCCGGTTCACGATGAGGCCAATAGATTATGCTATTTTATTGGAATGCAAAATGATGTTACTGTAGCGAAGAAAGAAGCCCTCATTAAAGAACGTATCAGAGGTATCATGGAAATGATTGCCAAACTTTATCCTTTAAGGGAAATTGCCCAAGAGATTTTAGGGGTTTTGAAAAAGCAAATTGGGGGCATCAAACCAATCATCGGTTTTTTGGATCAAGGGCAACATGTTTGGATACAATTGGGGGATGGGAGTCTTTCAAAACAGGAATTGGAAAAAATGGCCAGTTTATTGTTCAGAAAGAACTCCAATACTAAAAATAAAGTGCTTGCCCACGAAGTATGTATAGAGGATATTTCCAAAGAAAAGGGTAATCCAGGTTTACAGGAATTGGCAGGTGAGCTAGGAATCTTGGGGTACTGTTGTTTTCCCATTATATCTTCTGAGAATGATGTCATTGGACATTTGGCACTGCTCAAAAGTGAATTAGGAATACCAGATGGGTTTGAAAAGCAACTCTTGAAGGATATGACCAATTTGGCGAGTATTGCCTCTGAGCACCACAAGAAAACGCATGACCTTCAAATCGGGAAAAAACAGTTGATGGAACAAGCCAAGAAATTGGAGGAACGGGTCAAAGAACGCACCAAGGAGGTGACTAATACGGTCCAAAAATTAGTTGAGGTAAATCTTCATTTAGAACGACAGATCAAAGAAACCAAGGAGGCGGAAAACAAGGCAAACCAAAGTCAGGTTATGCTTTCTGCCATAGCCCAAAACTTTCCAAAAGGCGCTTTTATTGTTTTTAATAGTAATTATGAAATTGTTTATGTGGAAGGGGAAGAGATGAAACATATAGACATGATAAAAGAGGAGGTAGAGGGCCGGTCTGTAGATGATATTCCATTTTTCAGAAAACATCAGATATCAAAAATTAAAGAGGATATACAAGAAACCTTAAAAGGAAAACGACTATCTTTTGAACTGGGTTTTGAAAAGAAAATCTACGCTGTAAATTCCAGACCCTTATACGATGCCAATCAAGGCCATGTGTTGGCCCTATTCGTCTATAATAATATCACTCAACAAAAAAGGGTGGAACGAGAGATACGTTATGCCCTTAAAAAAGAACAGGAGCTCAATGATCTAAAATCGCGTTTCGTCTCCATGGCCTCACATGAATTTAGAACGCCTCTAAGTGCCATTCTTTCATCGGCAATTTTGATATCCAAGCAGAATGACCTTGGTAATGAGGATAAAATTGAAAGGTATGTGGAGCGTATCAAATCCAATGTCAGAAATTTAGTGGTCATCTTAAATGATTTTCTATCCCTGGATAAATTGGATGAAGGAAAATTACTGCCACATCCCCAACTTTTTGATCTTGTACAATTTTCAAAAACATTGATAGAGGAAATGAGACCCAATAAAAAGGAGGGACAAAACATCAATTTCACGCACAATGAAGAGGATATTCTTGTATTTATAGATCCAAAGTTATTGAGCCATATCCTGATCAATTTAATGACCAATGCCATCAAATATTCAGAGGAAAACAAAGATGTCATCTTAGATGTTCAAAACAACGGAAACCATGTAGTCCTTACGATAACGGATTACGGAATAGGAATACCGGAAAAAGAACGGCAACATTTATTTGAGCGTTTCTTTAGAGCCGAAAACGCTTTGAATATACAAGGAACGGGATTGGGACTGCATATTGTTAAGCAATATGTAATGCTTATGGGGGGTACAGTTAATTATAAAAGTGAACTGGGCAAAGGGACCACCTTTACGGTGGAATTGCCAAAAAAATTGGTTAAAAATGAAAACAATCTTAGTCATAGAGGACAACGCTGATGTTAGGGAAAACATAGCGGATATTTTGGAACTTGAAAATTATACCGTGGCCATGGCGGAAAATGGCACCATTGGAATTGAAAAGGCCAAAACAGTGAAGCCCGACCTTATTATATGTGATATAATGATGCCGGGAATAAGTGGGTATGAAGTATTACAGAACTTAAACGAGGATAACGCTACTGCAGGTATTCCATTTATTTTTTTAACGGCAAAGTCGGAGAGATCGGATATTAGATTGGGAATGAATTTGGGTGCGGACGATTATCTTACCAAGCCTTTTGAAGAAAAGGAACTTTTTAATGCGATTGAATGTCGCATAAAAAAACATAATTTTTTAAAAAAGGAAATCACGAGAAACATGGAAGGCATCCATGCCTTTTTGGAAGAGGCAAAGGAGTATGTTGATCTGGAAAGTCTTACAAGGGAACAGAGACCACAGAAGTATACAAAAAAGGCGATACTTTATATGGAAGGGGATACTGCAAACACCCTTTATTTTATACAAAGTGGAACGGTAAAAACGTTTAAAAGCACGGAATTGGGGAAAGATTTTGTAACGGGGGTATATAGTGCAGGTGATTTTTTGGGGCAATTGTCCCTTCTGAACAACTCAGGGACTTATATTGAAACGGCCATGGTTTTGGATGATGCCGAAATCTTCGGAATACCTAAGGAAGATTTCACAAAACTGCTGTATGGGAACAATGTGGTCTCTCAAAAATTCATTGACATGATTTCCAACAATTTAATCAATGTACAACAGCAATTGGTGAATATGGCCTTCGCCTCGGTAAGGCAAAGGGCGGCAAAAGCTTTATTGGAATTGTATGACAAGGGGATTATTAAGGACAAGGCCAATAGCGGAGTGGGGATAGCCCGGGAGGATTTTGCCGGTATGATCGGAACCGCCACCGAAACGGCAATCCGTACCCTATCTGATTTTAAGGATGAAGGGTTGATCACAACAGATCATGGACGTAGGATTATTTTATTGAATAAGGAGGAGTTGCAACATGTGGCAGAATTCAGTTAGCCCCCTTTCAGCTTATTTTGTTGTTAAATGGAAGAAATAGGGCTGGGGATATTATAAAAAAAATAGCCTAACGGGATATCCAATTAGGCTAACAGTTTTCATTTAGTACAAGGCCACAGGTTAGAAATAATAGTCTGCAACGTTTTACCCAAAATGATTTATAGTAGATCATTTTGGGTTAAAAATATCCGCCACATAATGCCAAACTATGCGCTATACCGTAGTACCTTTTTTCTGA
>JBFIGS010000262.1:0-3802 GCA_041602195.1 Sediminicola sp.
AAATCCGGTTCCAATTTCAAGGGACTTAGTCCCTTCACCGATGAACGATCGCCTAGTTTTATGGTATCACCCGTAAAACAGATATGGAAGGATTTTTCCAGTGGCAAGGGCGGCAATGTCGTGGCTTTTTTAATGGAGCACGAACATTTTACCTACCCAGAGGCCATAAAATATTTGGCCAAAAAGTACAATATAGAAATAGAGGAGACAGAACAGAGTAACGAACAAAAGGAAGAAGCCGACGAAAGGGAAAGCATGTACCTTGTCTCTGAATATGCACAGAAATATTTTTCGGAAACCCTGAAAGAAACAGAGCTCGGAAAGGCCATTGGTTTAAGCTATTTTAAGGAACGTGGTTTTACCGATGATACCATTGATAGGTTTGCTCTAGGGTATTGCTTGGATCAATGGGATTCCTTCACCAATACTGCGTTGGACAAGGGTTACCAATTAAAATATCTTGAAAAAACAGGGCTCACCATCGTTAAGGAGAATGACG
Organism: Sediminicola sp.; assembly: GCA_041602195.1. Lineage (GTDB taxonomy): Bacteria > Bacteroidota > Bacteroidia > Flavobacteriales > Flavobacteriaceae > Sediminicola. Next base: position 500 of record JBFIGS010000262.1, read on the forward strand.
GTGCCGGCGCAACTAAAAAATTCGATAGGTTCAAGGGAAGGGTCATGTTCCCCATACAGTCCATGAGTGGGCGGGTATTGGGATTTGGGGGTCGTATCCTGACCAATGATAAAAAGGCGGCCAAGTACCTGAACTCCCCAGAAAGTGATATCTATCACAAGAGCAAGGTGCTCTATGGGATCTATCATGCCAAACAAGCAATTGCCAAGGAAGATAATTGTTACTTGGTAGAGGGCTACACAGATGTCATACAATTTTACCAACGTGGGATCCATAATGTGGTTGCTTCCAGTGGTACAGCGCTGACACCGGATCAGATCAGATTGGTCAATAGGCTTACCAAAAATATTACCGTTTTGTTTGATGGTGATGCAGCAGGCTTGCGCGCCTCCCTTCGTGGTATTGATCTTATTCTGGAACAGGGCATGAATGTTAAGATCTGTACCTTTCCTGAGGGGGAAGATCCGGACAGCTTTTCCAAAAACAACACCTATGAGGATGTTGTTGCCTACTTGCACGACAATTCAAAAGATTTTATCCAGTTCAAGGCCTCGCTTTTGGTCAAGGAGGCTGCCAATGATCCCATAAAAAGGGCCGATACGGTCAGGGATATCGTGAACAGTATTTCGAAGATTCCGGATCGGATCAAGAGGGAGATCTATATTCAGGAATGTGCGAGCATCATGAATATCTCCGAAGCAGTCCTTTATAATACCTTGGCGCAAATTGGAAAAAAAGACAGTGCCGATGCAGCCAAAAAAGCGCCCCAAGAACAAAGGGCCTTTGAGGTGGTCAAGAATAATAAAAAGGATGTTGTAAAGGTAGATGTGCAATATGAGCTGGAACGCAAACTGATAGAGCTCTTGCTTTTGTACGGTAACCAAAAACAGAAATTCGAGGATTTGATCCTTAAGGAGAACGAGTCCGGGGATCTGGTTTTGGAGCCAGAAGTAATGGAGGCCAAAGTATATGAAAAAATATATCTGGATCTTCAAGAGGACGAGATAGAGCTTACCCATGAGCAATTCAAGAATATCTATTACAAGTTAATAGAAGGCCTTAACGAAAAAGAGGATTTTGCCATCAACAGTTTTATGGCAGAATTGGATCAGGAACTAGTGTCCGAAATCTCCTCCATATTAATGGAAGAAGAAAAGTATATGTTGCACGATTGGGAGCGAAAGGATATTTACCCAAAAGAGAAAGGGGTTGGGGTGGCGCAATTGGTCAGTGAAACCATACTGACCCTTCGTTGTTTCCTCATCAAGAGAAGGATAGACGTCCTACAGCAAAACACCCAAAATATGGAGGAAGATCATAGGGAAACCCTCGAGGAAATCATGAACTATTTACAATTGAACAAGTTGCTGAACAAAAAATTGAACAGGGTGCTTTCTTGATTTTTTTGCAATAAAAAAAGCCACGGTCTCCCATGGCTTTTGTATGTGTCTATTTAGTCAAAATTAATACAGTTCCAGTGCTTTTGCTTGTTGAAGTAGATCTACAAGATTGTCCACATTTAATTTTTTCATCAACCTTGCCTTGTAGGTGCTGACAGTTTTTTCATTTAGGTTTAATCCTAGTGCAACATCCTTATTTCGTTTTCCGCTGGCAAGTAGTTTTAAAACCTCAACTTCTCTAGAAGAAAGTTTTCTGAAAAATCTTCTAGGTTTTTGGGTGCCTTCATCAAAAGCTAGTCTCTGGGCCAATTCATTGGTGATAAACATGTTGCCTTCGCTAACTTTCCTTGTTGCTGTGATAATGTAATCTATGTCGGCCACTTTGGATAAGTACCCATAAGCGCCCGCCCTGATAGTGCTAAGTGCATAAACGTCTTCTGACTGTCCGCTGTAGATCAAAACCTTAACGTCAGGAAAATCCTGTTTCATTTTTCTCAAAGCGGCAATCCCATTGATTTCAGGAATATCCATCTCAAGGATAACCACATCGGGAGTAACTACTTCTAATTTCTCAAATAATTCAGTGGTGCTTGAAACGTCATCAATGACTTCAAAATCCGAAGCAGCATCTAATACGTGTTTAATGCCCATTCGAACGATAGGATGATTGTCTGCAATTAAAACTTTTATCATTATGCTTTGTTTTATAGATCTCAACATCTATTACTACATCACGCAAAAAAATACTGACAGGTAATGTAAGGTTAAAATCTTTAATTACTGAAACAAATGTTAGTTTTTTTTAACAAAACACCCATTTTTTGGCATTTTATTCGTCTTATTTACTGTATTTTCTGCTAAGTGGCTATTTTAGCGCAATGGGTATCTCACAAACCGGTATAGGAATCATCTTATGCCGATTCGCAGAATTAAATCTATTATAGATACTATAGACTTCTTTTTCCCTGCCCTTAAAATCATTTATTGTTTTTCCTTCTTCTTTCATTTTCATTGCCCATTCCAATTCAGGGTAGGATGCCCCAATTTGGTCCTCGTCTGTTCTGTCGTCTCCCCAAAGACCGTCCGTTGGTGCTGCTTTGATGATCTCCTCGTTAATTCCAAGAGCTTTTGCAATATCGTAAACCTCTGTCTTTAATAAGTCTGCAATTGGGCTTAAATCTACCCCTCCATCCCCATATTTAGTATAGAAACCTACACCAAAGTCCTCTACCTTATTTCCGGTGCCCGCTACCAGATACCCTTCAAGTGCTGCAAAATAATATAAGGAGGTCATACGTAACCTAGCTCGGGTATTGGCCAAGGACATAAACCTATCCTCTTCATTCTCTACTGTGGGCAGTGCGTCAACAAGTTGGTCAAATACAGGTGTTAGGTTTACTTCTTGTCTTTTTACATTCGAAAAATTTTGAGTTAGCCACTCGATATGCCTTGAAGCGCGGGTAACCTGACTTTCCGCTTGGTGTATGGGCATTTCCAGACATAATAGATCAAGTCCGGTTTTTGCGCACAGCGTGGATGTTACGGCAGAATCTATGCCTCCAGAGATGCCGATCACAAATCCCCTGCATTTTGCATTAGTGGCGTAATCTTTTAACCATTTTACAATATGATCTATTACTTTTTCGGTTTGCATAGATGTCTTTTTTTAAGTTGAAAACAATTAACTTTGCTCCGTAAAAATAAAGCGTAAGCGCTTAATATTAAAGTGTAGCGGTAATTACTTTAGATGAAAAATCCAATTATACTCATTTTAGGGCTGTGTCTCATGGTTGTTGGTTGTGCAGATGACCAAAAAGTAAAAGAAGAGGTTCAGAATATTAATGTAAATGTAAAAGTTTTGCGTTTTGACAGGGATTTTGCAGAAGCAGGGCCTTTGGATATT
>JBFIGS010000263.1:0-3801 GCA_041602195.1 Sediminicola sp.
GGGGAAATAGAATCCATGGGAATCATAGCAGAGTTCATCATATATGTGAACATGCTCACCTGGCCTGTGGCAGTAGTTGGATGGCTGACCTCCATTGTCCAGAGTGCAGCCGCTTCCCAGGAGCGTATCAACGAATTCTTAAATGTACAACCGGAAATAAGAAACGAAGTTACAGAGGAAACCCCCATCCAAGGAAAAATAACCTTCAACGACGTTACCTTCACTTATGACGACACCAATATCACAGCTTTAAAAAATATTTCCTTCACCGTTAATAACGGGGAAACTGTAGCCATCATTGGAAAGACAGGATCGGGAAAATCTACTATTTTAGACCTTATCGCAAGGTTGAGCGATGTTAGCTCAGGTGAAATATTGATTGATGATGTTCCCATTAAGAACCTAAACCTAAATAGCCTCCGTAAAGCCATAGGGGCAGTTCCACAGGACGCCTTTCTGATTTCAGACACTATTAAGAACAATATTAAGTTTGGCAAGGAAGACGCCACGGATGAGGAAATAATAGAAGTTGCAAAAAACTCGGTAGTCCACAAAAACATTATGGGCTTCTCCAAAACCTACGACACCATCCTTGGAGAACGGGGCATCACGTTGAGTGGCGGACAAAAACAACGGGTATCAATAGCCAGGGCGCTGTTAAAAGATCCACAGATTTATTTATTTGATGACTGCCTGTCCGCGGTGGACACGGAGACCGAAGAAGAAATTTTGAACAACTTAAAAAAAGCATCCCGTAACAGGACCACCCTGATAGTGAGCCATAGAGTATCTTCTGCAAAGAATGCAGATAAAATTATCGTCCTGGAAGATGGAAAGATATTACAGGAAGGCACACATGATATTTTGATAAGTAAAGACGGTTACTACAAAGAGCTATACCACAACCAGCTATCGGAGAAAGAAAACTAGAAAAATGTTGTTAGTGTTGCTTTTTTTTTTCATTTTTGATGGACTAACAAGTTATTGGGTAACTAGACACTACAAGAAATGAGCGAAAAAGATTTAATGGATCAAGAAGAGATATATTCCAAAGTTTTAAGAGCAGGCAGGAGAACTTATTTTTTCGATGTTAGAAGCACGAAGGCAGGTGATTATTATTTGACAATTACTGAGAGTAAGAAATTTACACATGACGATGGATCGTTCCATTATAAAAAGCACAAAATTTACTTGTATAAAGAAGATTTCACCGCTTTTAAGGAAATCTTGGAAGAAATGATGTCATACATCGTGGATGAAAAAGGCCTTGAGGTAATTTCTGAAAGACATCAAAAGGATTTCAAAAAAGAAGAACAGGATACAGATAACGTAGAAACCCCCTTGGATAATTTCACCGATGTGGATTTTGATGATATATAGCATCTTTTTTTCTTAAATAAAACTTAACGGTCCTTATTTCTAAGGACCGTTTTTTATTTTTAACAAATGACTAATTCAAAACCTGAAAATGAAAAAAGTATTACTCCTCCTTTTCGTGGCTCTTATTCAATTTACGACAGCCCAAGAATCACTAGACCTCAACTATTATCTACCCCAGAACATCTCATATGATCCAAGTATTCCAAAACCTGCGGATGTCATAGGCCATGAAGTTGGAGAATGGCACGTAACCCATGACAAGCTCATGTTCTATATGCAGACCTTGGCCAAGGCCAGTGACCGCATTACCATTGAAAATAGAGGGGAAACTTACGAGGGCAGACCTATATTATTACTTACGGTAACCTCCCCAAAAAATCACGCCAATTTAGAACAGATCAGGCAGGCACATATTGCCCTTACCGATAACAATGGCAACACTGCCGCTTTGGACAATATGCCCATTGTGGTTTACCAAGGCTTCTCTATCCATGGAAATGAACCTAGTGGGGCCAATGCCGGACTTGCATATGCCTATTATTTGGCAGCTGCGCAAGGACCAGCTATTGAAGAATTATTGGATCAGGAAATAATTTTGATGGATCCTTCTTTTAATCCGGACGGGTTGCAACGTTTTGCCTATTGGGCCAACACCAATAAGAGCAAAAACTTAAATCCCGATGGGAACGAAAGGGAATACCACGAAGTTTGGCCTGGAGGCCGTACCAACCACTACTGGTTTGATATGAACAGGGATTGGTTGCCTGTACAGTTGCCCGAAAGTCGCGCACGAATAGAATCATTTCATAAATGGATGCCCAATATCCTTACGGACCATCATGAAATGGGAACGAACTCTTCTTTTTTCTTTCAACCAGGGGAGCCTACACGGGTTCACCCATTGACACCAAAGATCAACCAAGAACTTACCGCAGAGATTGGTACATACCACGCAAAGGCCCTGGATAACATAGGATCTTTATACTACTCGGAAGAGAATTATGACGATTACTATTACGGAAAAGGCTCTACCTACCCCGATGTTCAGGGAAGTATAGGCATATTATTTGAACAGGGAAGCTCTAGGGGACATATTCAAGAAAGTGAAAATGGTTTATTGACCTTTCCATTCACCATTCGCAATCAATTTACCACTGCCCTATCAACCATTGAGGCAGCCAAAAATATGCGAACTAAAATTCTTTCTTATCAAAGGGACTTTTATAAGGACACGAGAGCAAATGCTGCAAAAAGTAAAACCAAGGCCATTGTTTTTGGTGATAGCAAGGATGCCAATAAAACTTGGCATTTGGCAGAAATCCTAAACAGACAGAAAATAAAATTCCATGAGTTGTCCAGCGATGCGAGCATCAACGGAATTTCTTACAAAAAAGGAAACAGCTATGTTATTCCTATGGATCAAAAGAACAATAGACTGATACAGGCAATGTTTGAAAAACGTACGAGTTTCACGGACAGTCTGTTCTACGACATATCAGGATGGACCTTTCCCATGGCTTTTAATGTAGATTATTCTGAATTGGGATCCTTGAGTAATGCCGGTCCTGAAATCACCGATTTTAAGCCCATAACAGGTGGTACCGATGCAATGAGCAACTATGCTTATTTGTTCGAGTGGCACGAATACTATACCCCTAAAGCGCTAAATACCATCTTAAACAAAGGCATCAGGGCCAAAGTAGCCAAATCCCCTTTTACCTTGGAAGGGAAGCAATACGATTACGGAACTATTTTGGTGCCAGTTCAAAATCAAGAAATGGACGCAAAGGCTTTATATGCCTTTTTGGACCAAGTAGCCAAAGAAAGTAGAATTAAAATAACAGGAGTGGGCACGGGTCTTACCAAGGGTATTGATTTGGGAAGCAACGATTTTGATCCGATCAAAAAGCAAGAAGTGGCTATTTTGGTCGGTAATGGGACCTCGTCCTACGATGCGGGCGAAATATGGCATTTATTCGATCAGCGTTATGATATGAAAATCACCAAAATTGACACTGATTATTTCAATAGAGCTGATTTGAGTAGATATACTGCCATAATTGTTCCGAGTTCACGTGGGAGTTTGGATAAAAAAATTGCAGAAAAAATAAAAGGATGGGTTACTAACGGAGGTACCGTTATTGGCTATAAAAATAGTGTTGAATGGTTCAACAAGAATGAACTCACCAAATTCACCTTTAAAAAAGATACCTTGGTGGCCAAAAACATATCCTTTGAACAAAGAGAAAAATTCTTTGGGGCCCAGCAAACTGGTGGCGCTATTTTCCAAACCAGATTGGATCGCTCCCACCCAATTAATTTTGGCTATAAAAATAACACCTTACCCATGTTCAGGGATACCAATGTTTATATAGAACCTTCAAAGGACAGTTACAAAAACCCCATACAATACACGAACAA
>JBFIGS010000264.1:0-3800 GCA_041602195.1 Sediminicola sp.
AAATAACATAAATACCCGTATTAGGTTGGAAAAAAATCATTTGGGTCTTATCTTTGCACTCCTTTTAAAAATTCTAGATGAAGACTGCGGTTCAAACAGCAAAAAGCACCTTATGGTCTTTGATATTTGCTGATTTTAAAGAGATTACCAAAGCTAGGCTGGCGGTAAGCGTGGTTTTTTCATCTATCGCCGGATACTTTCTTGGTGCGGTAGAGATTAGTTATCTGTCACTTTTTTTATTGTCTTTTGGAGGGTATTGCATGGTAGGTGCATCCAACGCTTTTAACCAGATTATTGAAAAGGATTTGGACGCCTTGATGAACCGTACCAAAAACAGACCTATTCCATCCGGAAGAATGTCGGTTACTACCGCAATGGTCATTGCAGTGGTTTTAACCATTGTTGGCTTGGTGTCTTTGTATATTTTAAATCCGAAGACTGCCATGTTCGGCGCCATTTCCATCTTTCTGTACACCAGTGTTTATACACCATTAAAGACCAAGACACCTCTCTCTGTTTTTGTAGGGGCTTTTCCCGGGGCCATACCTTTTATGTTGGGCTGGGTGGCCGCAACCAATGAGTTTGGAATAGAGCCTGGAACGCTTTTTATGATACAGTTCTTTTGGCAGTTCCCACATTTTTGGGCCTTGGGATGGATGCTGGATGAGGATTATAAAAAAGGAGGTTTTAAAATGTTGCCCACGGGTAAAAAAGACAAGGGCACCGCGCTTCAGATAATCATGTATACTATCTGGATGATGGTGATTTCTATTATTCCTGTTTTCGGAATAACGGGAAGACTTCAATTGTCCATTGCAGCCGCAATCCTTATTTTTGCAATGGGATTAGGGATGCTGTTTTTTGCGATGCGGCTTTATGAAAGAAAGGATAACAAATCTGCCAAAAATCTTATGTTGGCAAGTGTCACTTATATTACATTGATGCAAGTGGTTTATGTAGTGGATAAATTTATTTAACAATTTATGGATTTAACAACAGGTACTCCTAAGGAGAAGAACGATAGGGCAAAGAAAATGATGCTCTGGTTCGGGATAGTAAGTTTAATAATGGGATTTGCTGGTTGGACCAGTGCCTATATTGTGAGTAGTACCCGGGAAGACTGGCTTTCCGATCTGCAATTGCCATCCTCGTTTTTATATAGTACTTTGGTATTGGTGCTGAGTAGTATAACTTATATGATGGCAAAATCTGCCGTAAAGGCCGATAATTCCAAAATGTGTACCAGGTGGCTGTTGCTTACCTTGGTATTGGGAGTAAGCTTTATCTTATTGCAGTTCAATGGGTTTTCTCAAATGATTGCCCAAGGATATTATTTTACGGGGCCTACGAGCAGCATTACCATGTCGTACATCTTTTTGATTGCGGTGGTGCATATCCTGCACGTGGTTGCTGGGCTAATTTCACTTTTAGTGGTGTTGTACAGACAGATTAAAGGAAAATACTCCTCCAAGGAATATCTAGGATTGGAATTGGGGGCCACCTTTTGGCACTTTTTGGACCTTTTATGGGTCTATCTAATTTTGTTCTTTTATTTCTATTAAAACTAAATAAAGGTAAATCTTGGGGAATAGGGTCTTAAATGGGACCTACTTCCCAAAATACTTGAAATTTTTCCCATATTTTAAAAGGCAAAAATTTTGTGTAGACGAAAAAAATGTAAATTTGTGAAAATTTTATTAATACGATAATTCAAATATGGATACTACGGTAACAACGGGTACAGAAGAAAACGTTTGGGGAGGCGGTAACCAACCTTTAGGAGCAAGTTATGGTAAAATGATGATGTGGTTCTTCATTGTATCTGATGCTTTGACCTTTTCCGGCTTTTTGGCGGCTTACGGATTTTCCAGATTCAAGTTTATAGAAACATGGCCTATTGCCGATGAGGTATTTACCCACGTTCCTTTCTTTCATGGGAATTTCCCAATGTACTATGTGGCTTTTATGACCTTTATCCTGATCATGTCATCTGTAACGATGGTATTGGCTGTGGATGCTGGACATAAAATGAAAAAGAACAGCGTTATCTGGTATATGTTCCTGACTATTATCGGAGGTGCAATCTTCGTTGGCTCCCAAGCTTGGGAATGGGCAACCTTTATCAAAGGAGACTATGGCGCTATTGAGACCAAAGGAGGACGCATCCTACAATTCGTAAAGGCCGATAGTGGTGAACGCGCAGCTTTGAGCGACTTTACAACCCAATTGCCAGAAGAGCGAGTAGCTCATGAAAGAAAAAGCGGACTTTGGTTTGTTGGTGAGGGGACGTTGCCTACCTACTCTGTAAATGAAGTGGTAGAAGGTTTCAAGGCCAATTCCAATATCGTCATTCGTACAGAAATGTTGAACGAAGAAGGAGAGAAGACGGTTCTTAGTAGGGATGAATCCTTAAAATCTTTAAACAATGCCAAATACGTAGTGGAAGGAGCTAACCTGATCCATAATGAATACGGGAGTCGTTTATTTGCCGATTTCTTTTTCTTTATCACAGGCTTTCACGGATTCCACGTATTTTCGGGGGTAGTTATCAACATGATTATATTTTTCAACGTAATCCTAGGTACCTACGAACGTAGGGGACACTATGAAATGGTGGAGAAAGTTGGACTTTACTGGCACTTTGTGGATTTGGTTTGGGTATTCGTATTCACCTTCTTTTATTTGGTTTAATCATTATATAAAATACAACCTGCAAAGCTCTATTAGAGTCTAGGAGGTCCATATAAAACATTAAAAATGGCACACGCACACAAATTAGAAATATTTAGAGGTCTTTTGAAATTTAAGTCGAACACCCAAAAAATTTGGGGGGTATTGGTGTTTTTAACCTTGGTGACAGCAGTAGAAGTTGCCTTGGGTATAGCCAAGCCTGAAATGTTGACCAAATCTTATTTTTTGGGGATGAAATCGCTTAACTGGATATTCATCATATTGACCTTGGTTAAAGCATACTATATCGCATGGGACTTTATGCACTTGCGGGATGAGAAAAGTTCTTTGAGAAGAACTATTGTATGGACCCCGATTTTCTTGGTGGCTTATCTGATATTTATCTTGCTGTTCGAGGCGGATTATATCTTTCAAGTATACAAGGAAGGTTTTATAAAATGGAATTTCTAACGTATAATTAACAGAATTAAAAGACGGTTTTTATACCGTCTTTTTTATTTTTGTACCCTACCTTATAGCATGAAAAAAGTATTTGTTTTAGTCGTTTTATTTATACTTCCCATAGTTGCCTATCTGTTTTTTGCCTCAGGTATAAATAATTTTGGAAAGCTTCCCATACTTACAGAAAAGGTATCCGATATTTCCTTTATAGATCCGGCATATACCCTACAGGATAAAATTACCATACTTGGTTTTTTGGGGGAGAATGTGGAGCTTAAAAAAGGGAACGCTTTTAATCTGAACCAAAAAATATACAAACCTTTCTACGAATTCAACGATTTTCAATTCGTCATGGTCATGCCCAAGGGCACAGAGGCCAAGGTGGAGGAATTAAAAAAGGATTTAGGAAGTCTGGGGGATATTTCCAAATGGAAGTTCATATATGGGGAGCCAGATGAAATAAAGACCATGTTCGCAAGCTTAAAAACAGATCTCACACTAGAAGATAACCTGAGTACCCCCTTTGTTTTTATTGTCGATAAGGATATAAGCCTTAGGGGAAGATAGGACGATGAAGGCAATGGTACCAAATACGGTTTTAATACATCCTCAGTGGCCGATCTGAACAATAAGATGGAGGATGATGTAAAAATCATCTTTGCGGAATA
>JBFIGS010000265.1:0-3785 GCA_041602195.1 Sediminicola sp.
ATTCTTCCTGCGTATACTTCATTTTTTTCGTAATCCATGATGATGACACCAGCTTTTAGCTCCGTATCCTGATAATAGATTTCGGCCTCGTTATAAAGGTATATTTTATGGTCTTTCTGACTGAGTTTTGCGTAATCTTTGGCCTTGTATTTAATTTTATCCAATAAAAGGGGCTCTTTTTTGGGTAAAGAATCTTTTTGAACAGAATCTACCGCAACAGTATCCTGTCTAATAATTTTGGGAATAGGAGATGCTACAAGGGTGTCTTGCTCAGCTTTAATGGGCACTGGCGGGACCGGGATATCTTGTGCAAACAAAGAAGTTGCCGTCAGCAACAACAGGAAATATAAAAGTAAATGATGTTTGTTTGATTGCAAGACTATAAATCCTATTTTTGTAATAGTTTGGCTTAATTTTTGGAATCCAAACTTACATATATTTTTTGTTCCCCCCTGTACCTGATTGCAATAAATTTAACCATATTAAATACGCATGTGCTATAAAGGTTAAAGGAATCAGGAATGGCCAAAAATACCACCTAATTCTGGAGGAATGGAAAAAATAATGTATAAAAATTCAAAACAAGTATAACAGCATTATGGTTAAATATATTGGATACAAGCTTTTTTATGCAATCACTTTTTTGGTGCTAGCTGTATTATTGTCGGCTTTCAGTGATCCGGGAGATAAGACGCCCAAGGAGAAAACGTTTGTAGTGGTTTTGGATGCTGGCCATGGCGGTCATGATCCAGGTAACCTGGGTAATGGATATCTTGAAAAAAACATAGCCCTCAACATTGTTTTGAATGTGGGTAAATGGTTGGAGAAGAATCCCAATGTTAAAGTGATATATACAAGAAAGGACGACACCTTTGTTGATCTTTATGTTAGGGGACAAATCGCCAATAAGGCCGATGCGGATCTTTTCGTTTCCGTTCATTGTGATTCCCACAACTCTGATGCCCATGGAGCTGGAACCTTTGTTCTTGGGCTTCATGCCAACAAGCAGAATTTTGAAATAGCAAAAAAGGAAAACTCGGCTATCTATTTGGAGGACGATTATGAGACCAGATATGCCGGATATGATATAAATTCCCCTGAATCTGTTATAGGGTTCACTATTATGCAAGAAGAATTTCTCGATCAGAGTATTGCCTTGGCCAAATTGATCCAGGATAACTTTACCAATAAATTAAGACGGGTAGATAGAAAAGTGAAGCAGGCCGGCTTTATTGTTCTCCATCAGACTTTTATGCCAAGCGTTTTGGTGGAAACAGGATTCCTGACCAATAAGACGGAAGGAGCCTATTTAAATTCTAACAAGGGCCAGACCGAAATGGGGAGCGCTATTGCTGCTGCCATATTGGATTATAAGAAAACCCTTAACGGGAATACGGCAATGGAGTATGTTAAAAAGGAAACGGCCAATGTCGCCGTTGCTTCCAAGGAAGAGGTAAAGAAGCCAATAGCTGTGCCTAAAAAAGACTTGCCCAAAGAAAAGATGGTAAGGGTGAAACAAGTGGTTAACACACCTGAGAAACCCAAAGAATTACCTAAGGAAACGGTGATTATAAGTAAAGAAACCAAAAATGAGCCACAAGAAGTAGCTGCTGTAGATTCAAAAGAGGAAGGCACGGATCCCATAGAATTTAAAAAGAAAAGCAACCTTATCTATAAGGTGCAACTTTTTGCCAGCTCTAGAGAAATAGCGTTAAATTCGGAAAATTTCAAGGGGTTGAACAAACTTACCAAAGAACCTGTAGGCAAACTTTATAGATATATGTATGGCAATGCCGAGTCTTATTTTGATGCCAAACTATTGAAGTCCAATGCGGATGCTAAAGGGTATACCACGTCTTATGTGGTTGCATATAAGGATGGAAAGCGTATATCATTGGACGAAGCTTTGAAATACGTCTCTGAATAATAGCACCTCTTCTAAAAATTATTTCTAATTTTGTTAAGAACAGTAAATCGATCTCTTTGAAAATATCTAGGGAAATTAAGACAGGAATTATCGTTTTGGGCGGTATCCTGTTGTTTGTTTTAGGTTTTAGTTATTTAAAATCTTCACCAATCTTTGACAATAGCAAAACATTTTATGCGGTATATAAACATGTGGGCGGACTCCAACCTGGCACCCAGGTATCCATCAACGGTTTTGCGGTAGGAAAGGTCAATGACATCAGGTTTAAAGATGAAACTGGCATGTTGCTGGTTACTTTTTCCGTAGAGAATAAATTCCAATTTTCTAAAAATAGCAAGGCCGAACTTTATGATACAGGTATCATAGGAGGTAAAGGGATTCAGATAAAACCTGTTTTCGATAATGCTCCAATGGCAAAATCGGGAGATACGCTACAAACAGAGACCAAACCGGGACTAACGGAATTGGTACAACAAAGATTAACTCCATTACAATTAAAAGTAGAGGACGCAGTTTCCAATGCAGATTCGTTACTGATCAATTTCAATGAGATCCTCGATGACAAGACCAAAAAGGATTTACGGGAGAGTATCAGTGGGTTAAATGCCTTGGTCAATAGTTTCCAAGGTAGTGCAAATACTATGAATGCATTACTGGTGGGCAATAAAGATAAATTGAACGGATCTATTGAGGATTTGAGCAACATAACCGGCAATTTTTCAAAATTATCGGACTCCATTGCCAATTCCGGCATTGTGGAAACCATGGAAAGTCTTCAGTCCACCCTTAAAAATTTGGATGGTCTCATGGCCAAAATGGAAAAAGGGGAAGGTACTTTGGGTAAATTGATGAAAGACGAAGCCCTTTACGCTAATTTGTCCAGTGCTTCTAAAGAGCTGGACCTATTGTTACAAGATTTCAGATTAAATCCTAAACGATATGTGAACGTATCCGTTTTCGGTAAAAAGCAAAAAGAATATACATTACCGGAAAACGATCCGGCAGAAAAAAGCAACGATTAGGATATGGAATACCTTCCCAATATTTTATTTGCAATACTACTTGTAGGTGCACTAACATTTTTTGTTAAAAATGTAAAAAGGTTGTCCCGTAACATTAAATTGGGTAGAGATGTGGATGTTAGTGATAACAAACCACAACGGTGGAAAAACATGGCCAAAATTGCCTTGGGACAGACCAAAATGGTCGTAAGGCCAATAGCTGGGATAATGCACGTGATTGTTTATGTTGGTTTTATCATCATCAACATAGAGGTGCTCGAAATTATTATAGATGGACTCTTGGGGACCCACCGTATTTTTGCGCCTTTGGGTAGTGTTTATGATATTCTGATTGCTTCCTTCGAAATCTTGGCATTCTTGGTTATCGTAGCAGTAGTTGTTTTCTGGTTGAGACGAAATGTGACTCGGATAAAAAGATTTTTGAATCCAGAAATGAAGGGTTGGCCTAAGAATGATGCCAATTTGATCCTTTATATAGAATTGGTTTTGATGATTTTGTTCCTGACGATGAATGGCGCCGATTATCAATTACAACAGTTGGGAGCTGATCACTATACCCAAGCGGGTTCCTTTCCTATAAGTCAGCTTTTGGCGCCTATTTTTGATGGCATGAGCATACCATCTTTGGTGCTTATAGAAAGGAGCGCATGGTGGCTTCATATTGCAGGAATCCTATTCTTCCTTAATTATCTGTACTATTCCAAACACTTACATATCCTCTTGGCATTCCCGAACACATATTTTGGTAAAATAAAGCCAAAAGGGCAGTTCGATAATTTGGAAGCTGTGACGAAAGAGGTGAAATTGATGATGGATCCCTCAGCCGATCCATTTGC
>JBFIGS010000266.1:0-3779 GCA_041602195.1 Sediminicola sp.
AAAAATAGAAAGGTTTTACTGTATGTAGGACGCTTTGAGAATTTTCAAATCTTCCAAAAGTTTTTCTATTTCCTCCTTTTTAGTTCCGTCATAAAAACCTCTTATTCGTCTTTCCTTGTCCACCAGGATAAAATTTTCGGTATGTATCATGTCGTATGGACCGCCATCCCCATCAGTTTTTACTGCTAAGTAGGATTTTCTAGCGAGGTCATAAATTTCCTTTTTGTCACCGGTCACCAGATTCCATTTTGTGTCGTTCACCCCCTTTTCCAAAGCGTATTTTTTTAGTTGGGGAACGGAATCAATCACAGGGGTTACCGAGTGGGAGAGTAAAAGTACATCTGAATCATCCATTACTTTTTCTTGGATCTCTGCCATGTTTTTGGTCATTATTGGGCAAATGGTAGGGCAGGTGGTAAAGAAGAAATCAGCAATATATATTTTGTCCTTGTAATTATCTTGGGTAATGGTTTTACCATTTTGGTTGGTCAAGGAGAAATCTGCTATGGTATGGTATTTTTTTACATGCTGTAGTGTGCTGTCCACCAATTCGCCATTTACCATGGAGGGTTGATAAACTGGAAGGTTCTCCTGGGGTTGGAGGGCATTATAGAATAAATAAATGATGATGGCCGAAAGTCCAAGCATCACCATAAAAAAAAGCTTGTACTTGGCGAAAAAGGAACGCATGTTTTTTTTTTCAAAGGTACGGTAGTTACAAAAATCAGTCAAAGAATTGAATCCCCTTTCGTGCTAAATCTTTCTTAAAATAAAAAATGGTCAAAATTGTTTCTTTTTTTAGACCCCCTAAAAGTGTATTTTTGTGCGTTTTAATTTTAGATAAATATAGATGAGTCCAATATTGGTTCAAACCATACAGTTTTTTTTAAGTCTTTCCTTGTTGATCGTCCTACACGAAATGGGGCATTTTATTCCAGCGAAATTATTTAAGACCAAGGTGGAGAAATTCTACCTCTTTTTCGATATCAAATTTTCACTTTTTAAAAAGAAAATAGGAGGAACCGAGTACGGTATCGGTTGGTTGCCTTTGGGTGGCTACGTGAAGATTGCCGGAATGATTGACGAGAGCATGGACACCGAGGCTATGAAAGAGGAGCCAAAACCATGGGAGTTCAGAAGCAAGCCAGCTTGGCAGCGATTAATTATTATGCTCGGTGGTGTGACTGTCAACTTTTTATTGGCTGTGGTCATTTATATCGGTATGGCCTATTCCTATGGAGACCAGTATATTCCTATGGACAGTCTGGAAGGTGGTATTTTTGTGAGGGAAAAGGTAATAGGTGATAAATTAGGGGTACAGACGGGAGATAAAATCGTTGCGGTAGACGGTGAAAAAGTAGACAATTTTGATGATTTGTTCTTGGAAATTGTCAACGGGAACAGTATTACCATCGATAGGGATGGAGAAGTTTTTGAACAAGCGATCCCAGTAGATTTTATCGCTACCCTAATCGAGGATGAGGAAAAAGCTAGATTTATTGGGATCAGGCAGCCTTTTATTATTAAAGAAATATCCAAGGATTCACCTAATAAAGGAGTAGACCTTAAGGAGAGAGATAGGGTGATCGCCATTGGTAGTGATGAGATTGCTTATTTTGACCAGGCTGCACCTTTGTTGGAAAAATATGCGGGACAAAATATTGACCTTAAGGTAGAAAGTAGTGATGGTGCTCTTAAAACTGTAAATGTAAAGGTATCGCAGGAAGGTAAACTTGGTGTTGCCGTGGGAGCCTTGACTATGAAAGAATATTCTGATATGGGAGTTTTTAAGATCGAAACCCAAAAGTATACTTTTTTGGAGGCGATTCCTGCAGGAATAGACAAGGGGGTATCAACCCTTACCGGGTATGTAAAGCAATTGAAAAAAATATTCAATCCAGAAACTGGGGCCTATAAGGGCGTTGGTGGTTTTGCGGCCATTGGCAGCATGTTCCCTGATACCTGGAACTGGGAGATCTTTTGGGGGACAACCGCTCTTATATCCATCATTCTTGCCTTTATGAACATCTTGCCAATCCCAGCATTGGACGGTGGTCACGTAATGTTCCTGTTGTACGAAATGATATCTGGAAGAAAACCAAGTGATAAGTTTTTGGAGTATGCCCAGATGGTCGGATTCTTCTTATTGATAGGGTTATTGCTGTTCGCAAACGGTAATGATATCTACAAATGGCTTTTTAAATAAAAAAACCCTATTTATTTGTTTGGTACATTTGAAAAAACATATATATTTGCACCCGCCTAAGCAATAGTTTAGGTGTGAAACTCCTCCTTAGCTCAGTTGGTTAGAGCATCTGACTGTTAATCAGAGGGTCCTTGGTTCGAGCCCAAGAGGGGGAGCAAAATACAGAGCTGCACGAAAGTGCGGCTCTTTTTTGTTTGGGTCCATTCCAAAAAATCAGACTACCCCATCATAATATACTAAAGTAAAGGCCCATATAAGTATCATAAGATGGACACAGTTCAATGACCAACTTTTAATAGCGGTTTTTAGATTTCACTCCTGAATTTATATCTATTATTATTTGTAACTTAATTCTATGGTTTGGTTAGATCAAAAGAGGGAGCCCAAAGTAGGGGTAGGGGTTATAGTCGTCAATGAAAGTGGTCGCGTCCTTGTTGGTCAGCGCAGGGGAGGCCATGCGCCCTATTATTCCATCCCAGGGGGACATTTGGAGCTTGGGGAATCGTTTGAGTCGGCCGCCATAAGGGAAGTAAAAGAAGAAACGGATCTGACCATTGAAAAGCCAAAGGTTATTGCCGTGACCAATAATTTGGAAACCTTTTCCCTGGAAGGAATACATTATATCTCAGTTATTTTAGTGTCCAATTCATATTCCGGTATCCTGCATTTAATGGAGCCCGATAAATGTGTGGAATGGCTTTGGGTTGATCCCCATAATTTGCCTACTCCCCATTTTGATGCCAGTAGAATGGGCATTCATTGTTATTTGGAGGGTATTTTTTATATCCCAACCCTGGAAAATGAAAATCAGGAAACCGATTTGGAAGAATAAAAAAGGAGCCACAATACATATGGCTCCTTTTTAAAACAAGATTGACATTTAAGTTATTCTATACCCTGTCCCAAGATATAAGGGGCGCCAAGATTTTTGAGTTCTTTTTCCAGTTGTGGAATGGTGCCATTGGCAATAGGTTTAATCTCCTCCATCAATTGGGAGGCCATAGTAGATGCTATTTCCAAATTTTCTTGGTGCATTGGCGTAGGGCCGTAGGTTGTTGACATGCCTCTTCTGGCCGTGCCCAAATAGGAATTAATGCTAGGCGGATTGCGTTCCCCTATTTCATCCTTGGATTTGTTTCCTTCCAATTTTTCTTCAAATTCATAAAGCTGTTGCTTTACATCGTGCAATTTTTTGGTCAGTGCCCCCGGTGCAACATTGGCCTTGGTCAATGCCAGTTGCATAGCCTTTACCTTATCCATACTTTGGTTAAGAACATCCGAAACCATAGAGCTCCTGGTCTGTACGTCATTGTAAGTCTTGGTGTACGCCTGGTACTTTTCATAAGAGATCCCTTTAAGCGTGCTTTCCCATAGGGGAACCACTTCAAAACTTTTGGGCCCGTCCAATAAGGTTACAACACCATCTACTTGCTTGGAAAGTGTTGCGGTATAGGTCCCGGGCATCGCCAATGGGCCAGTGTTCCATCTCCCTCCGGCGTCTTCTGTTTGTCCAGGTCTAATGGGCCTAGTACTTGGGTGTCTTAAATCCCAAGCAATCCTATTGATCCCTTTT
>JBFIGS010000267.1:0-3779 GCA_041602195.1 Sediminicola sp.
AACACACTAAAGCTTACCTGTTGTTGGTCCTTAATTATGTAGAAAACAATATCTTATGGTTTTATTGGATATTATTTTCTATCTTAAGCATGGATTACAAATAGACCACGTCAAACAAAAAAATAACTTCCTAAACCATTAAAAATGATAACTAGAAAAAATATCATGCTGCTTCTCGCATTTTCCTTTTTAGGCTTTGTACAGGCACAGGAGCCAACTGTAATAATAACCTTGATCGTAGATACGGCTGCGCTTGGTCATGAACGCAATGCTCCCGGAGGCTGCACCTTTACCGTTGTTCCACAGGATAAAATTATTGTCAATGACCCAAACGATCCAAAATCCTTCACAATAGCAGTTGATGAAACAGACGTAATTGAGTGGCAGGGTGTTACCAGTACAGGGGAGGATGTGAAAATAAAAAAAATAAGTTTTATTGGAGGAACAGAGATTTTTGGTTCTAATAATATCTATGGGAGAATTGAGAATGGAATGGAAAAGGTAAAGGCCATGCCTAATAAAAATACGCCCCCTGGTCAAGATTACGAGTACGGTATACGGTTTAAACCCGAAGGATTTTCTTTCTACAACCTCGACCCAAAAATTAGGGTTGGGAGTCAATAAACAATGCTTTAACCAACGTTTGTATTTCTGAAGAATAGATTAATTTATGAAGAATAAAGCCAATTTAAAGTTTTTTTTGGCGATGCTTTTAGGCATGTGTTGGGTCCATGGGCAGGCCCAGTCCCTACATGAACTGGTTCTAACGGTAGACATGACAGAGCAGAACGGTGTGGCCAATAGTTCTTTTAGTGCGGGAACCAATACTACTGTTGTTCAAAATAGCTCCCCTAACCGCTTTGCCATTTGGGCAGAAGTAGGGGACTCCGTTTTATGGAAGGCCAAATCTGTAGGCGAATCACAAGTGCCTGTGAACGTTGTTGGTGTCAATTACATAAGCGGGCCGCGTATTTTCAGTTCCAATACCTTAACAGGGAGCAATACCGTTAAGGCCACCATTATTCGCGGAGGTAATGAAGATTATGTCTATAGGCTTCAATATACCCTTGGTTCAGATACAAAGGTGTACGAGGTAACTGCCTTAATCAAGACAAAAAAATAAGGATCAATGCTTAGTATATGAAGTTGTTCTTGAAGTGTAAGGGATGGGCAAAAGTGGTCTTGCTGCTGTGCCTTATGATCCAGTATATGCCCAGTTTTGGTCAAAACGAATTTCGTGCCGATAGCTTGATCCAGGTGTATGAATCTGGAAGTTATGATCCTGCACTAAAACTTAAAATTTTATCGGGTATTACGGTCAACCTTCCCGATCCCGATCGTATTTTGGCATATAGCGATACGATGATGACGGAGGCGGTACGCCTAGATTCCACGAAATATATTTTTAACTCCCACTTACAGACAGGGAACGCTTTGCAACAAAAAGGCAATTTAAGTGGGGCCTTGGAAAGTTATTTCAAGGCCGTGGAACTTGCCAATACAAATTCTGAAAGAAAACAGTTGGGCTTGATCTATACGGCCATTGCTGCAGTCTATGCCGGGATGGACAACAGGAAAAATGTGATACAATACTACTCCGATGCCATTGATATTTTCAAATCGGAACAGGACACCTTAAACTACGCCATAGCCATGGAAAATTTAGGGGATTCCTATTTGGAATGGGTAAAGCCCGATTCTGCATTGATATTTTTTAATCAGTCTGGACCCATCTTTAAAAAACTAGAAAAAAAACTTCCTTTGGCCTATAATTTGGGCAATAAGGGACTGGCTTTTGCTCAAAAGGGGAGCACTATCATAGCAGAGGAGAATATTAAAGAGGCCGTTTCTATATTGGAAGATTTAGGAGATTACAGGCCCATTACGACCTACCTAACCTATATGTCGGATATTTATGCCGATAGGGAAGATTGGGACGGTGCTTTTGACTATTCTCTAAGGTCTTTGGAATTGGCTAAACAGTATGGCCTAAAAGCTGAAATAAGCAGTGCTTACTTGAAGCTTTCCGAACTCTATGAGCGCACCGGGTATGCTTCTGCTTCCTTGAATTATTACCGCAAGTACATCGCTTTTAGGGATAGTGTGATCAATCTTGCTGCCGTACAACAAATGGCGGATATTCGGAGAAATTCAGAAAAAGCACAGTTCACGGCACAACTAGATTTAACCAACCAGCAAAAACGGACCCAAACAGTGGTGGCCATAGCCACGGCGATTGCCTTATTTTTGATTATTCTGTTGGCCCTTGGTCTTTACAGACGCAATTTGTTCATTAAACGCACCAATGCCATTATTGAAAAGGAAATGGCCAGGTCAGAGGGGCTTTTGATCAATATCTTACCGGAGGAAACGGCAAGGGAATTAAAAGAGCATGGGAAGGTACAGGCCAAAAAATTCGAATCGGTTTCGGTATTGTTTACCGATTTTGAGGCCTTTACCGCACATTCCGAACACGTGGATCCAGAACTTTTGGTAAACAGGTTGGGATATTATTTTACAGCTTTTGATGATATTATTGAAAAATACGGGCTGGAAAAAATCAAGACTATTGGGGATGCATATATGTGTGCGGGAGGTTTGCCGTTCCCTACAGCAGACCACGCTGTTAAAATGGTAAAGGCGGCGTTTGAGATTGTGCATTTTGTGGAGGAAGCCAAGTCTGAAAATGAATCGGATTTTTCATTTAACGTGCGTATAGGGATCAACACAGGGCCTGTAGTTGCCGGGGTAGTGGGCAGTAAAAAATTCTCCTATGATATTTGGGGCGATACTGTCAACGTGGCTTCCCGTATGGAAAGTCTGTCCCATTCGGGAAGAATAAATATTAGTGAAAACACCTATAATTTGGTGAAAGGCGCTTTCAAATGCTCGTATCGGGGCCAGATAGAAGTCAAGAACAGGGGATCTATGAAGATGTATTTTGTGAATGGCCCCAAGCAAGAAGCTATATGATCCAATTCATTTTTCCTACCGTCATTGCGAACGCAGTGAAGCAATCTGTTCTTCCATGCCGTCATTGCGAGGTCTTTTGGCCGAAGCAATCTGTCCCTTCCGTGTCCCATTAATGAGATTGCCGCGCTCCACTCCGTTCCGCTCGCAATGACAGTTTGTTTCCGTCATTGCGAACGTAGTGAAGCAATCTGTTTGTTGTTTGCCCTAGCCTTCATTTAAATCCTTCCACTCTGGATTCTCACGTTCTATTAATTCTATTTTGTTTGCCCTGCTGCCGCTTTTTAATTGTTTCTCTCTGGCAATGGCGTCACCTATGTTTTGAAACGTTTCGTAATACACCAATTTACTAAGGTTGTATCTGGCGGTAAACGATTTTTTGTCCTTCTTCTCTTTGTGTTCTTGTATGCGCAATATCAAATTGGAAGTAACCCCAACGTAAAGGGTTGTGTTGTTTGTATTGGTGAGTATATATACAAATCCTTCTTTCATTTTGCTTTTGATTTATTGTACTGCTTTTTTTTCACCGTCATTGCGAATTCCCCACCGTCATTGCGAGGCGTTTTAGCCGAAGCAATCTGTCCATTTGGTCTTCCATTGTTGAGATTGCCGCGCTCCACTTTGTTCCGCTCGCAATGACAGTTTTTTCCGCCTTTCGTTTTTCATGCCGTCATTGCGAACGCAGTGAAGCAATCTGCCCCTTTTGGGTTCCATTTAAGAGATTGCCGCGCTCCACTCCGTTACGCTCGCAATGACAGTTTGATTTCGTCATTGCGAACACAGTGAAGCAATCTGCCTGATGCTTGCCC